>MGEP01000064.1:12885-18077 GCA_001791425.1 Candidatus Uhrbacteria bacterium RIFCSPLOWO2_02_FULL_48_12 | reverse complement strand
CAAAAGCCCAAGTGCGCCATCACTTGGCAGGGTCCATCTGGTTGGGAGTATGACAACACTGTCGGCCCGGATGGCACTCACATCTATACCACGACCGGCCACGTCAAGTTCGACGAGGTAGATCGGCTAGTCACCGATTGTGGCCCGTCTCCTCGTCAGCTCGACACGTCTAAGGGTGAGACTTGGGGCGTTCTCCCCTTGCTCTGCCCGTACCTCTCGAAAGACGAGAACACGGAAGACGGGTCGGAGACAAATAACGATGGCAGTATGCCAGCGTTCCATGAGCCGTACAAGATTGTCGGTCACCAAATCGTCTGGAACGAAGTCAAGGGCCGGCTCTCCAAGCTCGCTCAAGACATCGCCGACAACTGGGTGATTGACCTCGCTGTGCCGTGCTTTGGTGGGTACTGCGCCCAGGATTGGGCCGACTTCGTCCTCGACAAGAATCCCAACGCAGGCGACCCCAACCAGTGGGTTCAACCCATTGAGAACGAACACAAAGTGTTTGGCTGTGATCTCTGGATTGAGGTCGGTGGCATTAGTTTGCCGCCAACATTGGGCTGTCAAGAGGAACTGGACGCAATGTTGGTGCTTGACCGGTCGGGCAGTATTAACTCAACCGAGCTGGCGACGTTAAAAGCAGCGGCCAAAGCATTTGTTGACGCCCTAGCGCCTTCTACTGCCACCGCGCATATGGGAGAAGTCAGCTTCTCAACCAGTGCTTCCTTGGATGTTCACTTGACCGACGATGGTGCGGCAGTTAAGGCCGCCATTGACCTCTTGGCATCCGGTGGTTTGACCAACCTGCAGGCGGCAATTGACACAGCCAAGACCGAGCTGGACAACCCGGGAGATGGTCACGACCGCGCTGATGGTAGTTCGCCAGACTATATGATTATCATTACTGATGGTCAGCCGACCACCGGTGGTGATGCAGGCGCCGCGGCCGCCGCGGCCAAAGCAGCTGGTATCAAGATTTATGTAGTTGGCGTAGGCGTAACGACAGACACGGAAAATTTCTTGAAGAACACGATTGCCACAAGCCCCGACTACTACTTCTCCGCCAACGACTTTGACGACCTCCAGACTATTCTGGAAGGATTGGTCAGTTGCGGCTAAGAAGGTTAAGGGTTTGGCTAAACGGTAATTCGTCAGTAACGGATAAAATCAGCCCCGCCGCGGCGGGGCTGATTTGTGTTTCGCTGGTGGTTTTCAATGTATCCTTGTAACTATAGGGGTGGAACTGCTTTGTGTTTATAATTATCGGCCACAAGCTTCAGGTGTCAGGATCGCGCCAAGTCTTTCTGTCGTAATCTTTAGTTAGAGTTTCCAGTTAAAATTAAAACTTATTGAAAAAGCAATACACCCAACTTCGCGATCGCGAAGTTGGGTGTATTTGATTAAACGGCTGGGGCAGAACCTTCACTCCCTTGCCCCGCACCAATTTGTCGCTCTTTAAACTCACTCATCTGCCAATGGGGATGGGGAGAGTCGAACTCCCACTCTCTTGCGAGAACTGGCTCCTGAAGCCAGCGCGTCTGCCAATTCCGCCACATCCCCTTATTCTTCTGTTGTTGTAAATAAAATTGGTGCGGGGTGAACGTGCGCGTATACCAGCTTGCCCCGCACCTTCCCGCGAAGTGGGTATGGTGCGGGGTTCCGCCACACACCCGCCAACTATTCAGGATTTAATCAATTTTACCACTTAAACCTAATTTTTGTTTTCACATGCCATTTGTTTAAGCCATTGAATCGGTCGGCTGGACTCGCGATTTTATCAACATTGACGCCCTTGATATCGTCGCTCATAGCATAGAGCCGCACAGGCATAAATAAAAAGACGGCTGGCGCTTCACTGGAAATGATTTTTTGGAGTTCCAAGTAGGCCTGTTTTTCCGTTTCGTCGCTGGTAGCCCGGCGTCCGCGTTCAATGGCGGCATCTGCTTCGTGATTACTGAACAGCGACAAGTTTAGACCCGGATCAACTCTTTGTGAAGAGTGCCAGAATGGGTATGGGTCATACGTTGTCCCATAAGCCGTAGTGTAGAGCAGAGCTTCGTAGGCGCGAGGCCGCAGGGCTGTTCTTTGCACATTTTCCGGCGTGGGCGGCGAGATTAAATCAATTTTTGTTTCTACGCCAACCTGGCGCCATTCTTCCTGAACAAATCGGCCAATGGTTCGGTCTGGCTCGCGATCAATAATTGTTAGAGTGATATTTAAGGTTTCGCCATTTTTGTTTTTACGGATAGCTCCGATTTTTTCCCAGCCGGCCTTAGTGAGAAGCGCCTCAGCATCTTCGTCCGCCGCCGCATCTTTGCCGTTTTGCCCATTGGTCGTTGCGTTCCAGAGATCATTGTTCATCGTCGCTTCCTGCGGCAGAATTTCCGTCATGAGGCGCCGCTTGTCAATGGCATTTTTTAAAGCCCGCCGTACAACCACGTCGGCCACTGGCGACGATTGATTCAGGTTAAAAAAGATGGCGGTGGTCGCCCTTAGATTCATTTCATGGAAGGCCAAGTGCTTGCCGCCTTTGAGGATGGCCATGGTGGCGCGCGAGACCATGGCCAGGCCCTCCGCGCTTTGCGATTTTAGGGCCTCCAGCGCCTGATCTTCATCGGGGTAGAATTTGAATATTAAACGATCAAGCAGTGGCGTCGACGCGCCGGCGCCGGCAGGGGGTTGATTGGCAGTTGGGTTTAGAATATATGTTTTTATATTGCCGCTGGTGTCTCGTTCTAGGGCATTAAATTGCCACGCTCCACTGCCAATGGGTTGTAAGTTTTCTAAGCGCCCGCGCCACTCGCCACGCGGTATCTCTCCCCAAATATGCTGGGGTATCAACCCGACCGTCAAGAGATTCAAAAATCCTCGGTAGGGGTCTTTGAGAGTGAAACGGATTGTGTGATCATCAACCTTCTCTATGGCCACGTTGCGAAAACTCGGGCGGAGCGGGCTTTTAACATCAGAGTCAGCGATGCTCGTAAAAGTGAAGATAGCATCATCTACCGTCAGCGGCTCGCTGTCGTGCCATGTTAGATTGTCGCGGAGTATGATTGTGTAAACACGCCCGTCGGCACTGACGGTGTAGTTCGCGGCTAGGTCATTTTCAATTTCTAATTTTTCGTTGTATTTAAAAAGACCAGAAAAAATTAAACGCGTAATATCAGCATCAACCGCCGAGGTTGAGGCAAAAACAGGGTTTATAAATTGCGGTTGGCCAATCATCGCTTCCGTGTAAGAGCCGCCGCTGGTGGGCACGGTTTGAAAATGCCCAAGAAGAAGTCGCGCGGCAAGCCACATTGTTGCTACTATAATAACAATGGCACAGCCAAGGAGCGTCTGCCTCTCCCGCTTTGCTAAAACGCGTCCGCAATGCCTAAGCTGCTTTAGGGTTGGCCAGCGCTTCGGGTTTAAAGAAAAAATCAGCTGCCGCTCCAAATTAGCCGTGCTCTCTATAGCGTGTTTGGAAACGCCGAGCAATTTGTCTAATTTCTGCCGCCAAGCAGGTGTTGGCGGTTCCTCGCTCGGCACACGCTCGTCGTTTTCGGGGCCGATGATTTCTGGCGGCTGTTCAGGAGCTGCCGGCGGCGATTTAGCGTCGTTTGGCTGTATTGGCGTCTGTTCTATTGTTGATGACACAAAAAGGGAATGCGATTTTCCGGGCTCGGCCGATCGCATTCTAGAGATAATCAAATTATGATCCTAAAACAATGCGCAGAAGAGACACGGCGGTGAAAATCACTCCAATAACAATGGTTGCGCGCATCAGCCATTTTTCCACGCCGCGTTTAGTGCGGTAAATCGTGCCAGCGCCGCCAAAGGCCGAACCAACAGCCGTGCCGCGGCTCTGCGGCAAAATGCTTAAAATCAGCAAAATACTAAGCCCTGCTTGTATGGCCGGAAGCCAGTTGATTAGCTGAGATACCATAGAGATTTATTGCATTTATGATTTTCGGAGTTTATCACGAGGGGTTAGTTGTGTCAATGTAGTGGGCGCATCGTTAAAAATGTTGCGGTGATTTCAACAGAAACTTTTATATCTCCACCGCAAAACCCCGAGCGTAAGCTCGGGGATGGAGCCAGTAGCGAGCGAAGCGAGCGCGGCGAAGCCGAAACAGATAAAACCCCGACCGTGAGGTCGGGGAGATTCATAAAATAAGTCTTATTTTTTGATATTTTTTGTGGTAGCTCCACAAGCTCTAGGCCTCTGACCAAATTTCACGATCGTGAAATTTGGTCAGAAGTTTTTTGTTCCTTAAATTCAATTAAAAATGTGAATCCGTAAACGAAGGCGCGGGGAGGGTGCTTTGTGCAGTCCCATTGACCGAGAGGAAGCAGGGTGAAATATGCGGCAGTGGTTATATCTTTTTTTCAGACAATTTTTTGGCTAGTTCCTTGATGCGGCGGCCATGCACGCGCATTTTCGGTTTGGCCTTGCGCTCACGCCTCTGCCAGCGGCCGGTAGCGGTTTCCGTATAATCTTCTTGGCCTTGTGATTTTATCATATTTTTGTTTGTATTAGTAATATATTTTTTGATAATTCATTTGTTACTATACTTTAAAGTATGAAAGTATCAACATTTCGATCTTGTGATAATTTTGGGAAGTTGCACATAAATAGTATTGTTGGGGGGTTGTCTCGCACCTTTCGGCGTTCCGAACGCCCGGGTTGACAAGAATACTAAAATAGCTCCTAATTACAATATTGACGTCATTAATTATAATGAAGCATCGCTTATGGAGCAACCGGCCGTAGGTTTTGAGGCACCACGATGGTGGCAAAGATGGTGGGGCCGCGCGCTCATCGCGGCTGGCCTTGTTATCCTGCTGTTTTTTGGTTATGTTGGGGTTTTGGTATATAAGAAACTGCCGGACATTAACAGTTACAGAGATCGTTTCACCTTGAGCGGGCCAGACCTTAATGTGCCGGTTGATTTAAGCATTCTTATTCGGGATGGTGATCCAACACTTGGGCCCATGAACGCGCCAATCACCATTGTTGAGTTCGGCGATTTTGAATGTCCGTACTGCCGCGAGGCCTATCCGGTGATTCGCTCGCTGGCCGCTGAATTTGGCGATAAACTCCGCATCATTTATCGTCATTTTCCGGTGCCGCAGATTCACGACAAAGCCATAGCCGCGGCCGAGGCCTCAATGTGCGCTGAAGAGCAGGGCAAGTTTTGGCCATACCA
>MGEP01000064.1:7208-12873 GCA_001791425.1 Candidatus Uhrbacteria bacterium RIFCSPLOWO2_02_FULL_48_12 | reverse complement strand
GATCAGCTTGACGCCGCCTCGTTAAAACAATATGCCCTGCGGGTCGGGCTAGATATAGATGAGTTCAATAAATGTTTTGATGAAAGGAAGTATCAAGAATTGGTTAGGCGCGACATGACTGACGGCAAAGCTCTAGGGGTCCGCGGCACGCCCACCTGGTTTATTAATGGCCGGAGAGAGGAAGGGGCTATTCCCGAAAATGTTTTTAGAAAAGAGATAGAAAGAATAATTAGAATGAATAGTCAATAGCAAAACATGAAGTTAGGCAACTCAAAACGCAAAACTCATAACTCAAAACTGCAACTTATAACTTCAAACTCGCACGTTTTGATTTTTACGTTGTAGTTTTGCATTTTGAGTTTTGAATTATAAGTTAGTATTAATTTTATGCTAATAAATCGCCGTCAGGTTCTTATCGTGTTATTCGTCGTTGTGTTGTCGCTTAGTGCGGCAAGTTTGGCCATGGCGGCCGGCCCAATTAAATTCAAACCAGCCGTGCAGATTCCGGGGTTTAACGTTCCGGCCGAAGGGATTGATATTACGCCCACCACGGTTGGCGAGTACATCAAGGCGATTTATACATTTTCTGTTTACGCCGGTTCTATTTTGGCGGTCGTGGTTTTGATGATCGGCGGGTTTATGTGGCTGACTTCGGGCGGCAATGTCAGCCAAGTCGGGCAGGCGCGCACCTATATTGGCGGCGCCATTGCCGGTTTTGTGCTTTTGCTTTTGTCGTGGACATTATTGCAGATGGTGAATCCAAGATTAGTGGAGTTTAGGTCGTTAGTCATAAATTCCGTCGAGAATATACCGTTGCCAACTTCAGGATGCTGTGTTTGTGAGGGGGCCACCGATGACGACAATGAGTGTGATCTAGTCCTGATTGATACGCAAAATACTACAGGAATGTGTGAGTGTGAAGTCAATGGTCAGATAGCTCCTCCAACGGGCGTTGCTTCAGAGGCGGACTGTGATGCCATTGCTGCATCACAGGGGACTAATTGCGCATTCACTATGAGTTCAGCTTCTTCTTCTCAAGACATAGTTCTAAAGAAGTGTCAAGCAAAATACCCCAACCTGACATGTTCTGTGCAGACTAGCAGATGCAATCTTATAAATGTATGCGCTACCCCACTTATAGCGAGAGGTGAAGCCGGTTGGTGTAATGATGACGGCAGCTGTCATTTTGAGGCCAATTTTCACTGCAATAATGCTTATGTATGTGATTACAACAACAATAATCCATTAGGCACACCACTATCTGTTGGCAGCGCTCCATCTGCTATCGGGTGTTGTAAACCGGAGGGACTAGAAGGAGATTTGTGCAATGGCAATTCTTCTCCTTCAGAATGTGCTTCGGGGTATGAATGCGTATCAGATAGTGGGTTTTTTACACCAAAGGTTGGGACCTGTAGGCGTAAATAAACGATTTAGAAATGTCGTCAAATACCATCCGCATCAAAGGTGCGCGCGTCCATAATTTGAAAAATATTGATGTTGAGATCCCGCGCGATAAGTTAGTCGTGCTTACGGGAATTTCTGGTTCGGGTAAGTCGTCCCTGGCTTTTGACACGATTTATGCCGAAGGCCAGCGCCGTTACGTTGAATCACTTTCAGCGTACGCCCGACAATTCCTCGGGCTTATGGATAAGCCCGATGTGGATCAGATTGACGGGCTCTCTCCAGCCATTTCCATTGACCAAAAATCAGTTTCGCACAATCCGCGCTCCACGGTTGGCACAGTCACGGAAATTTACGACTATCTGCGTTTGCTTTACGCTCGCGTTGGCCATCCGCATTGCCCCAAGTGCGGTCGTGAAATCAGCCGCCAAACAATTCCACAGATGATGGAGCGGATCTTGTCTTCAGTTCACGGACAATTTATGGTTTTGGCGCCATTAGTTCGAGACCAAAAGGGCGAGCATAAACGTCTTTTGAAAGAAGTGGAAAAGGCGGGTTATGCCAGAGTGCGTTTTGACGGTTCATTTTATACTCTTGCCGAAGCCGAAGCGCTGACCATTGATAAGCAGAAAAAACATTCTTTAGAAGTTGTAATTGATAGACTAGAATTAACTTTGTCCAATGGGTCTGTTAATCAAGACCTCAAAACACGCCTTCATGAGGCCTTGGAGCAAGCGCTGGAATTTGGCAATGGCTTAGCCATTGTTCATAAAGCGGACAAAGAAGAAGACGTTTTATTCAGCCAACACTTGGCTTGCCCGGATTGCGGCGTGGATGTGCCCGAGCTTCAGCCGCGAGATTTTTCTTTCAACAGTCCGCACGGCGCTTGTCCGGCCTGCACTGGGCTTGGCACCAAGCTGGAGATTGATCCAACGCTCGTCATTCCCAATCCGCGTTTGTCTATTGCTGAAGGAGCTATTCGTCCGTGGCAACGCTCGGCCGCCAGCCAGTATTGGTACATGGATCGTTTGGATGAAGCGGCCAAAAAAGAGGGTTTTAGCTTGCGCACGCCAGTCAAAGATTTGAGCGAACAGCAAATCAATATTGTCTTGCACGGCGCGGCGGACGAGCGTTTTGAAGGAGTCGTGCCGATTCTGATGCGCCGTTATTTTGAAACAGATTCTGAATATATGAAACGTGAAATTGAAAGCTATATGCGCGTTTTGCCGTGTCCGGTTTGTCATGGTAAAAGACTAAAGCCGGAACCACTGGCCGTGACCGTCAACAAAACATCTATTGCCAAGGTTGTGGCTCTAACCATTGATCGCTCTTTAGATTTTTTTACGTCAATTGACAGCAATAATGCGCTGTCCAATCGCGAGCGGCAAATCGCCAAGCAGATTTTAAAAGAAATAAACAATCGGCTGATTTTTTTGCACAACGTCGGGCTTGATTATTTAACGCTTGACCGCGCCGCTACCACGCTGTCTGGCGGTGAGGCCCAGCGCATCCGTTTGGCCACGCAAATCGGTTCTTCTTTGGTGGGCGTTATTTATATTCTTGACGAGCCGTCCATTGGTCTGCATCAGCGCGACAACGCCAAACTGATTTCAACCTTGAAGCAACTTCGCGACCTTGGCAATACGGTCTTGGTGGTTGAACACGATGAAGAAATTATGCGCTCGGCCGATGAGCTCATTGACATTGGTCCGGGCGCGGGCGAGCACGGCGGCCGTATTGTGGCGCAGGGGCCGCCGAATGCGGTTAGCCGTAATTTAAAATCTCTAACCGGTCAGTATTTATCCGGCAAAAAAAGCATTGCCATTCCGCGCGAGTATCGCTCAGGCAGCAGCCGTGAACTCACCATAGTTGGGGCGAATGAATTCAATTTGAAAAATATCAATGTGCACATCCCCTTGGGCAAGTTTGTGGTTATTGCCGGAGTTTCCGGTTCGGGTAAGTCCACATTAATTACCGAGATTTTGTCCAAAGCACTGGCCCGCCAGTTTTATCGGGCTAAAGACGTGCCGGGCAAGCACAAAGAAATTCGCGGGCTTGAGCATTTGGACAAAGTTATTACCATTGATCAATCGCCCATTGGCCGCACGCCGCGCTCCAATCCCGCCACCTACACCGGACTTTTCACTCCCATCCGCGATTTATTCGCTTCCCTTCCCGAAGCAAAAATTCGCGGGTATCGTCCCGGGCGTTTTAGTTTTAATGTAAGGGGCGGACGGTGCGAGGCCTGTCAGGGCGAGGGCCTCGTGGCGATTGCCATGCAATTTTTACCCGATGTGTATGTGGAATGCGAAGAATGCCGCGGCACGCGCTACATGCCGGCCGCTTTGGAGGTTCATTATAAAGGCAAGCACATTGCCGATGTGCTGAACATGACCGTGGAGGAGGCCTTAGGTTTTTTTGAAAATATACCAAGTGTTAAGGCGAAGTTGGCGACGCTGTTTGAGGTGGGGCTGGGATATATTAAGTTGGGACAGCCAGCTACCACGCTGTCCGGCGGCGAAGCGCAAAGGGTCAAATTGGCGACCGAGCTATCGCGCCGCGCCACCGGCAAAACCTTATATATTCTGGACGAGCCAACCACGGGCCTTCATTTTGAGGATGTTAAAAATCTTTTGAATGTTTTGCACAAACTCGTTGATAAGGGTAATTCGCTCTTGGTGATTGAGCATAATTTGGATGTTATTAAAACGGCTGATTGGATTATTGATCTCGGCCCCGAAGGTGGAGATAAGGGTGGCGAGCTTGTGGCTGAAGGAACGCCAAAGGATATTGCTAAGATAAAAAAGTCGTATACCGGACAGTACCTTAAGAGGATTTTTAGGAATTAGGAATTAGCTGGTAGCTTGCTAGGTTTTGTTATATGTTGTTAAATCTAATAAGCTACAAGCTAAGAAGCTAAGAAGCTATGAGATACGACCATAAAGCAGTAGAAAAAAAGTGGCAGAAGTTTTGGGAAGAGAATAAGACTTTTGTCGCCAATGACGAAGCCGAGAGCGAACGACAATATGTCTTGGATATGTTTCCCTATCCGTCGGCCGAAGGTCTGCATGTGGGTCATCCTGAAGGGTACACGGCTACGGATATTTATTGTCGCTATTTAAGAATGACGGGAGTCAATGTGCTTCACCCTATGGGCTGGGACGCCTTTGGTTTGCCCACGGAAAATTACGCTATTAAGCTTAAGCGTAATCCAAAAGAAGCAGCCGCTGAAAATATTGACAACTTTAGGCGGCAAATAAAATCACTGGGTTTTTCTTATGACTGGGCTCGCGAGATAAATACGTCTGACCCTGCTTATTATAAATGGACTCAATGGCTGTTCTTGAAACTTTATGAAAAGGGACTGGCTTGCCGCAAAGAAGCTCCGGTCAACTGGTGCCCGTCGTGCCAGACTGTGCTCGCCAACGAACAGGTGGTTAATGGCCTGTGCGAGCGCTGTAAAACGGCAGTCATGCAAAAAATGATGGCCCAATGGTTTTTCAAAATCACCGATTACGCCGAACGATTGTTGAACGATTTAGCCGGGCTTGATTGGCCGGCCGCTATTATAGACATGCAGAAAAATTGGATTGGGAAGAGCGAAGGAGCGATTGTTAGTTTTCTAATTCCTAATTCTCAATTCCTAATTCCTGTTTTCACCACTCGCCTTGACACAATTTTCGGCGCCACCTATGTAGTTCTAGCGCCCGAACATGAGCTTATCGAAAAACTTCGTGAAAAAATTACTAACTGGTCAGAGGTGGAGAAATATATTGAAGAAGCGCAAAGGAAGACGGAATTGGAGCGCAAGGTGGAAGAAAAAGAAAAATCAGGAGTCAAACTTGAAGGCATTGCCGCGATTAATCCAGCCAACAAGGAGCGAATTCCAATTTTTATCGCCGATTATGTTCTTATGGGTTACGGCACCGGCGCTATTATGGCCGTGCCGGCGCACGATGAGAGAGACTGGAAGTTTGCCAAGAAATTTAACCTGCCAATCAGAATTGTTATTTGTCCGAACTATCCCGAACCAACCTGCCCAGTGCTTGAATCGGCTTATGTTGGTGAAGGTCATTTGGTGGACTCTGGCGATTTTAACGGATTGTCTTCTGCCGAAGCCAGAACAAGCATCGCCGAACAACTCAAGGCAAAGCTAACCATTCAATACAAACTGCGCGACTGGCTGATTTCGCGTCAGCGCTATTGGGGCGCGCCCATTCCTGTTGTATATTGTGATTCGCCAGCTGGCGGATGCGGCATAGTT
>MGEP01000064.1:874-7181 GCA_001791425.1 Candidatus Uhrbacteria bacterium RIFCSPLOWO2_02_FULL_48_12 | reverse complement strand
CTTCTGCCAGATGACGTGGATTTCCGTCCGACTGGCGAGTCGCCCCTCACGCGCTCCAAGAGTTTTCACAAGGTCAACTGTCCCGTGTGCGGCCAGCCGGCGCGGCGCGAAAGCGATACCATGGATACTTTCGTTGATTCTTCATGGTACTTTTTGCGTTACGCGGATCCGAAAAACAAACAGGAGCCGTTTAGTAAAGACAAGGTGAAACACTGGCTGCCAGTTAATCTTTATGTCGGCGGTGCGGAGCACGCGGTCATGCACTTGCTTTACGTGCGCTTTTTTACAAAGGTACTTTATGATTTGGGATATATTCATTTTTCAGAGCCATTCCTGAAATTGCGTAATCAGGGTTTGGTTTTGGGAGAAGACGGACAAAAAATGTCAAAGTCTCGCGGTAATGTCATCAGCCCCGATGAGATAGTGGCTGTTTATGGAGCCGACACTTTGCGTCTTTATGAAATGTTTATGGGCCCACTGGAAGATGCCAAGCCGTGGAATACGGCAAGCATTGCCGGTTGCCGTCGTTTTTTGGAACGCCTCTGGTACATTACTGTTGAACCCAATCACGGAAAGGCGAAGTCTGCCTCGCCAGAACAAGAGCAAGACCTAAGATACTGGTCGGCCAAAACAATTAAGAAAGTTACCGATGATATTGAGTCGTTCCATTTCAATACAGCGATTAGCGCTCTCATGGAATTTGTAAATTTCCTTTACAGTTTAAGAGAGGTGGCAGCGCCGCTCAAAGACGAAGCGCGCCAGGCCTTGCTTTTGCTTCTTTATCCATTCGCGCCGCATATAACAAGCGAACTTTGGCACGTGGCTTTCCCCGAAGCCGGTTATATTTGGGAAGAACCATGGCTGAAATATGATCCCGAAGCATTGCAAACTGACACTGTTACCGTTGTGGTGCAGGTAAACGGTAAATTGCGCGGCAATATCGTTTGTCAGGCCGGCGCCGGCGACGAAGAGATAGTCAATATCGCCAAGCTTGAACCGAACGTGGCCAAATGGCTCAACGGCAGAAAGATTGTGAAAACGATCGTTAAATCAGGTAAACTGGTGAACTTTGTGACAGAATAAATATTATTTTGGAATGACGAATGTCTAAGCCCAAATGCCAAATGAATTCTTAAATGTTTTAATGTCAGAATTTTGTGATTTGATCATTCAGTCATTGATTTGACATTAGGATTTTGACATTGGGCATTAAAACCGTTTTATTTGTGCCTCTCATTCTTCTCAAAACTACAGACGAAGCAGTGGAACAACTTCGTGCTGGCGTACTCGTCATCTATCCCACCGAAACCGCCTATGCTCTTGGCGCGGATGCCACAAACGAACGCGCAGTGCGGAGAGTTTTTAGCGCAAAGAGAAGAACAAAAAATAAAACCTTGCCGCTTATTGTCGGTTCTTGGGCCATGGCCAGTAGATATGGAAAATTTTCAGCCTCCTTGAAACGTTTGGCCAAAAGATATTGGCCCGGGCCGCTAACAATCGTGGTGCCAGCCAGAGGTAAAATAGCTCGGGGCGTACTTGGCCAGGCCAGAACAGCGGCCCTGCGTGTAAGCTCGCATCATTTGGCGCGTACTCTATCTCAACGTCTGCATCGGCCAATCGTGTCAACCAGCGCGAACCTAAACGGTCAAAAAAATATTTACAGTGTTCAATCTTTAAAAAAATCATTCGCTAAAACGCCCCATAAAATATATTTTCTCTCCGGTGACACCCTTCCTCGCCGTCCGCCCTCTACCATAGTTGCCTTAAAAAATGGTATGCTGAAAGTGTTAAGACAGGGGAGTATAAAAGTGAAAGGAATTAGGAATTAGCTTTTTAGTAAATGTATGAGAGCAATAATACAATGGCGAGAAGTTAATAAGCTAATCAGCTAACGCCTAATCAGCTAAAATATGTTTTCTCGTTTTTTCTCCTATCTCTCTCATTTCTTCCCGCGCCATCTGGCGCCGCAGCTCAGGGAGTTATATGTGACCATCGGCATTTTAAATTTGGCTACCGCCGCGGTCATGATCTTTGAGCCCATTTATCTTTTACAGCGAAACTATCAGTTATCGGGAGTCATTGGTTTTTATTTAAGCGTTTATTTAATCTACTTTTTTATTATGCCCTTTGGCGCCAAGGTGGCTTTGCGGTTTGGCTATAACAAAAGCATTATTGTGAGCTCTCTTTTTCTAGTCGGCTATTATCTTTCTCTGCTTGGCCTTGGGAGCGCGCCGGTTTTTATTTTAATCGCCATCCCCTCATTAGCTATTCAAAAAGCTCTTTACTGGCCCGGCTTTCATTCTGAATTTGCCCGTTACGGTGATCCGCATGAAGAGGCGAGGGAAGTGAGCAATCGGGAAGCCATTGACATCATGGCTTCAGTGATTGGCCCTTTTTTGGGCGGGCTCACCCTTTATTTAAGCAATTTCAGCACTCTTTTTATTATTGTCTGTTTGCTTATTTTAATTTCTAATTTGCCGCTCTTAGTAACGCCGGAGGTATTCACGCCCGGAGAATTTTCTTACCTTGACGCTTACCGCCGCCTGCTGGCCCCGGAGAATCGCCGCTATGTTTTGTCATTTTTCGGTTATGGAGAAGAATTCATTGTTTTGGTGCTTTGGCCGATTTACATGTTTACGTTTATGGGCAGTTTCTTGTCGCTGGGGTCACTGGTTGCCGCCTCTACCTTGCTAACCACCACTATCATACTTTATGTCGGCCGTCTGGCTGATCACTCTAACAAGCGCGATGTTTTGAAAATCGGCAGTGTGCTCTATACGCTGGTTTGGTGTTTGCGGCCATTTATCGCCACCATTTCCGGCATTTTTGCCATTGACTCTCTCTCGCGTCTAACAAAAAAAATATTAACCGTGCCGCAATTATCAATTATTTATGAACGAGGAAGAGAGACGCATCACATTATGCGCAATTCCGTCTTGTTTGAAATGAGTTTGGTGATAGGGAAAATTTTAGCCATGCTGGCGATCATTATCGTCTTTTCCATTTGGCCGCTAAATGCTTGGACTATTATATTTATCGTCGCCGCCTTGTTTACATTGCTCTACTCACTACTGTAGGCAGGAAAGTCATCGTACTGGCTCTCAATCTGGTCAATAGGTTTGATGGCCGTCTTCTAATCAATGCTGCCTTACTAATAAATGTCGCCTTAATAATTGATGATATTAAACTAGCTTATTCCATGCGGCCTTGCCGCGTGGAGATTCATTAACAAAATCTTTTCTGACCAAATTTCACGATCGTGAACTTTAGTGATATAATGGAAAAAAGATCTTATGCACTATCACCTTCAAAATTACCGGCTATCCGGTCGCCGGACACAGTGGAGTCGTTTAATCTTACTCGGCCTTCTTGACGTAGGGGAAGCATTTATAGAAGTGATGCTTTCCACTTCCTACAAGGGGTCACCGACGATTTTGCCCAAGCGGACAATCGGTTCATATTATGCATTGCGTCGGTTGGAGAAAAGTGGTTACGTGCGGCGAGTGGCGGGAGCCAAACGACGGTATAAACTAACTTTGGCTGGTCGACGCCGTGCTCTTAAGTTGCGGTTGTATCGTAAGCCAGCCGGACAGCAA
This sequence comes from Candidatus Uhrbacteria bacterium RIFCSPLOWO2_02_FULL_48_12, assembly GCA_001791425.1. Taxonomy (GTDB): domain Bacteria; phylum Patescibacteriota; class Patescibacteriia; order GWA2-46-9; family GWA2-46-9; genus GWA2-46-9. Next base: position 3,585 of record MGEP01000064.1, on the reverse strand, counting down.
GTATGGGATGGCAAGTGGCGAGTTCTGATTTTTGATGTTCCGGAACGTCGCCGAGCGGCGCGTGATTTTTTGCGCCGTGAGTTGCGGTTATTTGAGTTTAAGCAATTGCATCGTAGTGTCTGGGTTTCACCATTTGACATTCCGGCGAACTTCCAGGAATTATTGGGTGAGGCCGGTCTAAAATTTGACACGCGTTTATTAATCGTGGAGAAGATAAATTACGACGCTGATTTACGCCGCTGGTTCAATTTGCCAACGCCTCGGCATCTCTCTGACAAAAGTTCACGATCGTGAACTTTTGTCAGTCTGCTTGAAAGATTACAAAAATGCCGAAGAACAGCGTGATGAGCAAAAGTATTGGCGGGGGCGGTACTGCGAATATCTTAAAGCTCATTCATGGTTATCGTCTCAAGCCGAAACATCGGTTAGGGCAGAATTTTTTGATTGACGATAGCGTTTATGAAGATATTATTGGAGCGGCGAAATTATCGCTAGACGATGTGGTGCTGGAAATCGGCGCTGGGCTTGGCACTTTAACCGAGCGATTGTCGCCGCTGGTTAAACAAGTTATAGCCGTGGAATTAGATCATAAGTTAGCCGTGATTCTTCGTCGCCGTTTAGCGCAGCGTGTCAATATAAAAATCATAGAGAAGAATATACTGGCAGTGCCGCTAACTGATTTTGGTGTGCGCCGGCCATACAAAGTTGTCGCCAACATCCCCTACAACATCACCGGCGCCTTCTTCAAAAAATTCTTAACACAGGATACACAACCAGCCGCTATGACTGTTTTGGTTCAGCGTGAAGTAGGGCAGCGCATAGTAGCGAAGCCCGGACGGATGAGTTTATTGGCTTTAAGCGTTCAGCTTTACGCAACGCCAGTGTTGGTTCGCCCCGTGTCGGCTTCAAGTTTTTATCCTTCACCCCAAGTGAATAGCGTTATTTTGAACGTGCTCGATATTCATTCTTTTCCCTTCGCCGACGTTGACGAAAAATTATTCTGGCGCGTCGCCCGAATTGGCTTTGCCGCCAGGCGTAAGCAGCTTCACAATAATTTGTCAGCCGGATTGCGATTGACTGCCGTTCAAGCAGGCGCAGTGCTCAAAGAAGCCGGATTGGCGCCTAAAGTTCGCGCCGAGGATCTCTCGGTAATTGATTGGAGCAATCTTGCAAAGCGATTGCGGTTTTTTGTCCAAAACCGAGCTTGGGACAAAATATGAATGAGCTCTACACTCTCCGTACTGCTCCCCTCAATAGTCTTGCTCATCACGCCATTCCTATACATTTACATCTTTGCAATTTTTTTAACTTTCTAACAATCTGACAAAAGTTCACGATCGTGAACTTTTGTCAGATCGCAGTATTAACGCCCAACTTTAAGCTTTGCGATATAGTAGTCAACCGGCGCGAATTCATCAGTGAGGATGGGAACATCTTGGCCGATGACGGGTTTAATTTCGCTTTTGAGATAAGATAATAATTCGGGGCGAAAATTTTCCGGCGGCGCGAAACGGTCATTTTTTAAAGCTACTAGAACAATATTCTGCACCAAATCAGTTTTATCAGCAGAGTCCACGGCCAAGGCATAAACCTTGGGAAAGATGGATTGGAATGTTTTGTACTCCGCCTTAAAAAAATCTGACATTGGCCCGTCAAGGGCAGAAATGATATTAACCAACACCACGCCGTCGGGAGCAAGGTTGTCAAACATGGCCTCAATGGCCTGTCGCGTGGTTAATTGATAGGGGATAGCGTAGTATGAGCTAAAGGTGTCATTGTAGATAATGTCGTATTTAGCGGCTCGTTTATTGATAAAAGTTCTGCCGTCTTCATGAAAAGTTGTCAGCCGCGGCGTATCTTCTAAATTGAAATATTGACGGGCGGCGGCCGTTATTTTTGGATCAATTTCCACGACATCAATACTGCTTTCAGGGAATCGTCGCAAAAAATCTTTGGCCATAGAATAAGCGCCGCCGCCCAAGAGCAGGGCGCGTTCTGGGCGGGGGTGGAAGTATTCATCAAGATTGAAAAGTTTTGTGTATTCAAACACCAGCTCGTCTGAATCAAGATACATACCCGAATCAACCTCGCTGTCGGTGAGAAGGATACGGGCGCGTCTGCCGTTAAAGTCAACATCCGCCACGCTGATTTGCGCGTAGGCGCTGGGGATTGAGGCGATTAAATTTTTTGACCTCTCAATTTTTTGCGCCATGAGTCCCGCGCCAATAATTAAAAGAGCGATTTTTATTGTGTTTAAAGTTTTAAATGGCTTTAGCAGAAAAGCCGTGCCAAAAAGAATTATCGCCAAAGCGATTAGAATTGTGGAAGTTTGAAAATTTGGGATGAGAACATAGCCAGCTAGGAATGTTCCGGCAATACTGCCGGCCGTGGAAAATGCGTAAAGATCGCCGGCCGTGCGGCCGGTCTTGGCCAGTTTATTAAGTTTTAATTTGATAGCATAGGGGCTGACCATGGCGAGCAATAAACTGCCCGGCAGAAATAGTATGAGCGAAGCAATGAGCGATCCCTCAAGAGCCCCCAGGCGCACCATCAAGAGAGGCGTAATGTCTTTGATGAGTGTCAGCAGTAAAAAAGTCGCGGCCGCCCAAAAAATAATTTTTCTCAATGTTTGAATGTTGGGATTTTTGTCCGCCAATCTTCCGCCCAGAGCATAGCCAATAGATAAGGCGGCGAGGATTATGCAGATAACG
>MGEP01000064.1:0-865 GCA_001791425.1 Candidatus Uhrbacteria bacterium RIFCSPLOWO2_02_FULL_48_12 | reverse complement strand
ACATAAAGCGAGAGCCCCAGATACGGTGCCAAAATACGCGTGCCCAAAAGTTCCAAAATCATGACCGCGCCGCCAGTAATAAAAATTACTATTTGAATATTATAGGGTGCCATGATTACTTACTCATTGCTAGACGCATACTATATACAGTATACTATATACGTTAATTATGAAACATTTTCGACTGGCAAAAGACGCTGGGCATTTTCGACCAGCCAAGGGATGGAAGCGCGAACTTGAGGAAATATCGCTTAGTTTGGTTATTGCTGTCCTTCTCATCGTGAGCGCGAGCGCGGCTTGGGCGGGCAGTCAGGCGCGCAATATGGCTGTGGCCGGCGGCGCCGTCGCGGCCAGTCAGTTTGTTTACTATGGTAAGGTTATTACTTCTGAGCAGTGCACAACGCCGCTCACCAATGGGCCGCTCTGTACTGTGGCTAGCCGCATAGCTCCATTTACCGTTATGTTAACCGATGGTAAACCGCCGCTGGCCGCATATATGCCCGGCGCTTCAAAGGGTGTTGTGCCGGTTCCTGTTCCCGGCGGATATGTGATTGGATTTGGCATTCCCGGCGGCGCGGCTGTTCAACTTTTTATGTTTTGGATGTTTGCAAAGTAGAAGTGTTTTTTCGCTCTTAACAACGTCGTTCATCACCTCTTTATTTTTTTGACTATTTAGTCATTCTCTGCTATAATTTATCCCGTTAGAAATAAATATTGCTCGGAAATTTCTAACGGGATTTACGTGAATTTTAATAAATTTTGCCCATGTGAAACAATGGTTTTCAGGACTTTGGAGTAATTTGCTGGCGGCCATTCAGCGCCGCTCGCAAGTGTTACTTTTTATTCTGGTTCTTTTTATTGGCGT
>MGEP01000063.1 GCA_001791425.1 Candidatus Uhrbacteria bacterium RIFCSPLOWO2_02_FULL_48_12 | reverse complement strand
CTTTTCCCAAACCCGGTCGGCTCTGACGCGGCTGAATTTATTGAAGTGACTAACATTGGAGCAGGCGAGGTAAGCATAATCGGCTGGCGTATTAGCGATATGAGCGGCGCCGATTATACGGTGCAAGAAAATGATTTTTCAAATCCCCTTGTTTCGCCCGGCGCTTATCTTAATCTGCCGCGCACGCTCACTGGGATAGCGCTTAATAACTCTGGCGGAGAAACCGTTCGTCTCTTCCCGCCGGGCGCGAACTCGCCCGTGCATGAGATAAGCTACACGGGCAGCGCGCCAGAGGGCGCGAGCTGGGCAAGCACAGTTGACCAGTGGAAATGGACAACCGCCACAACGGCGGGAACGGCTAATGTCATTTCTCTTGCTAATCGAAAACCAGTCGTCTCCGTTAATCTGCCCAAACAAGGATTAGTAAACGACAAATTGCTATTCAGCGCTGAAGATTCAACAGATCCTGATGGCGATGCCCTAACCTTTCAATGGAATTTCGGCGACGGCCAAACATCTGCGGGAGAAACGGCCGCGCATGCTTATGCCAAGGCCGGCCGCTACCGCGTCAAACTTACTATTGACGATAGTCATGGCGCCGCAGACACGGCCGAGGGAACCGTCACGATTGAGCCGCGGGCAGAGCCGCAAGTGCTGGGCATAAGCACGACCGTCTACGCGGCCGGAACCTCTGAAATTATACTCAACGAAATTTTTCCCGCGCCGCCAAAAGGAGAGGAAGAGTGGATTGAATTTTATAATCAAGGTAATGAAACTGCGTCACTGGCCGGCTGGTCGCTTAAAGATGCCAGCGGCCGTACTTACACTATCTCTTCAGACACAATGATTCTGCCCCAGAGTTATTTATTGCTTAAGAAATTTCAAACCCGTTTAGCACTTAATAACACAGGCGATGATGTAATATTGTTTAACGCGGCTGGCGAAACAGTTGATGACACGTCTTATCCAGCGGCCAAAATCAGTGCCAGCTGGATGAGAGACGAGAATGATGAATGGGATTGGACGAACCGCCCTACTCCCTTGGCCGCTAATATTCTTAGCGCTATTGAAGACAGCAGTGATAAAGCCGCGAGCAGTGCTTTTTCCGGACAACTCCCGCGCGGCCAACTAACAATTAGCGGCACAGTGACATCGGCTCCGGGGATGATTGGTGAGCGTGTTCTTTATTTAACCGGCCTTAACATGGCTGGCTTGCCGTCAAACTTAAGAGTTGATTTGCCCACGGACAAAATAAACGTTGCCATCAAACTAAATGACATGATTGCGGTTACTGGCACGGTGCGGCAGGTGCAAGGAGAGCCCAGAATGTCCGTCAAAAATATAGCCGCCTTAACAGTGACTGGCGCAAGCCGTGAGACCATCAAGCCAACCCCGCTTGAACTTACTGACGTAGAAACAGATCTTGGGCGCTTGGTCGTGGCCAGCGGCACAGTCAGTAAAAAAACAAGCGGCGGGTTCGTGCTGGAGCTGCCAGGCGGCGAAACTATACGCGCCGTCATGCCGGCCTCGTCTAAAAAATTCCCCTATCCCTTGGATACTGAAGTAACAGTGACCGGCCTGCTTAGCCGCACCAGCGCGGGGACGCGAATTTTATTAAGAACCATGGAAGACCTGGTTGTGAATTCCCAGCCATTGGCAAACGAAACAGCGCCGACAAATACGCCAGTGCCAATTTTAAACTCATACCTTGTCGTAACCATATTGGGACTGGTAACGTTCATGGCCGCCCTTTTTTATCGCTATTGGCAAAAAAGAAAGCGGCTGGCGGCAGTTACGGTTGAGGGCTTGGATGAAGAAGAGATGGTGTAAGACAGAAATGACGAATATCAAAATCCTAATGACAAATAAAATTCGAATGACCTAAATCACAAATATACAATTTGGCCATTTAATCATTAAAGCATTGATTTGACATTCGGGCTTTGACATTAGACATTTAATTGGTAATTCTGATCTACGCTCGTTGTTCTGGGGGAACATGGCTTAGGAACATAGCTTAGGAAATGAATCTTTGGTATAATTAAAGCATGACAAAAGTCACCACAGCGGTCATTCCCGCGGCCGGATTTGGCACGCGTTTTTTGCCGGCCACCAAGGCCCAGCCCAAAGAAATGCTGACCGTGGTTGATAAACCCGTCATTCAATACGTCGTGGAAGAAGCGGTGGCGGCTGGCATTACCGACATCATTATTATTACCGGCCAAAGCAAGCGCGCCATTGAGGATCATTTTGACAGAAACTTTGAACTGGAAATGCGCCTCAATGAACAAAAAAAAATAACCTCCCTAAAAGAGGTCCGGCATATTTCCAAACTTGCAAATTTTATCTATATTCGCCAAAAAGAACCGCTGGGCGATGGCCACGCCATACTTGAAGCCGAATCGCTCCTGCGAGGACGGCCTTTTGCGGTTCTCTCTGGCGACGACATTGTGGAGAGCCCGCGGCCGCTGCTTAAAGAAATGATTGAAATTTTTGACGAATTTAATGCTCCGGTTGTTTCCGTCTGCCCGGTTGCGCGACGAGAAATTCATCGCTATGGAGTCATTGGCGGCGTAAAAATAAGACCACGCCTTTATAAGCTAAACTCGGTCATTGAAAAACCGAACGCGCGTCAAGCTCCGTCCAATCTAGCGATTGTTGTAAGGTATATTCTCAACACAGAATTTTTGGATGTCTTAAAGCGCGTTCCGCTTCGCCGTGGACAGGAACTCCGCACGGCTGACGGTATGGCGCGATACGTTGCTCGTCACGCCGCTTATGGTTTCGTTACCAATGGCACTTGGCACGATTGCGGAAGCAAGTTAGGCCTCCTTAAGGCCTCGGTAGCATACGGCTTAAAGCATTCAGAAATAAAACGCGATTTCAAAAATTATCTTAAAACGCTGTCATGAAAAACCGCCGCGCCATTATTCTTTTTGTGCTTCTGCTTGCCGCTCTGCCCTTGCTTGGTTTGCGGTGCAAATCGCCAGTGACGGCCGAACCCGTCAAGCTTACTTATTGGCGGGTTTTTGATGACCCCGATTCAATGTCAGAAATTATCGCGGCTTATAAACAAACCCACCCTAACGTTTCCATTGAATTGAAAAAAATCCGCTACGAAGAATACGAACAGCTCTTTTTGGAAGCACTCGCCGAAGACCGCGGGCCAGACATTTTCTCCGTCCATAATTCCTGGATTGGCAAATACCAATCTAAAATAACGCCCCTGCCCAAAACCGTCACCTTGCCGTTTCAGAGTATCCAAGGCACTTTTAAAAAGGAAGTAGTTACTGAACTTAAAACCATACCCACCATAACCTCGGCGGGCGTACGCAAAAATTTTCTTGATGTGGTGGCGAGCGACGTCATTAGAAATGTGAAAATTGAGGGCAATAAAACTGAAGAGCAAATCTTGGGGCTGCCCTTGGCGGTTGACACGCTGGTTCTCTTCTATAATAAAGATATTCTAAACGCCGCGGGCGTCGCCACTGAACCAAAGAACTGGGACGAGTTTCTCCGCGACGTCACGCGCATCACCAAGTTTGACGAGCAGGGAAATATTATCGTGGCCGGCGCCTCGCTCGGCACAGCCAATAATATTCCCCGCTTCAACGATATTCTGTCGGTCCTAATGATGCAGAATGGAGCAGTCATGACTGACGCTAATAATTACGCCACTTTCCACTTGGTGCCGCCAACCTCTGCCGATAAATCATACCGACCGGGCATTGAAGCTCTGCACTTCTACACTGATTTTGCTTCAGCCAATAAGCAGGCCTACACCTGGAATACCAGTATGCCTGACGCCATGGAGGAGTTCATTACCGGCAAAACTGCTTTTTTCCTTGGTTATGCTTATCAAATACCCGTCATTAAATCACGCGCTCCGCAGCTGCGCTGGGCTATTGCTCCCTTGCCTCAAGTAAACGCCGAACATAAAGCAAATGTCGCCAATTACTGGGTGGAGACAGTTTCCAAAAAAACAAAGCACGCTGATGAGGCCTGGGATTTCATTCAATTCGCCGCTTCAGCCGAACAAGCAGAAAAGTATCTTAATAAAACGGGGAAGCCCACGGCTCTGCGCGCTCTGGTTGACAAACAGCTAAGCAACCCTGCCTTGGAAGCGTTTGCCGGTCAGCTTTTGACGGCCAAAAGTTGGTACCGTGGAAACGATGCCGGTAAAATGGAACAAGCCATGGCTGATATGGTAACTGGCGCTCTCTCTGCTGCCGAGCCAGGCAAACTGGAAGAGGCCGTTAATTTAGCCATCAAGAGAATTAACCAAACTATATACTAGCCCACTAATAATAACCCACTAATTAACACCAATGGTTTACCAATAGACACTAAGATCATGACCAAGCGAATACTTACCTTAAGCATACTCATGGGGGCTATTTTTCTATTAACAATGGCACCTGTGGTTAATGCCGCTTTCCCGGGAGAACCGATAGTTCCGGCGGGGTGTCTTAAAGAGGGTGCCCCGGCTGACCAATGCGGCCTCAAAGAAATGGTTGATGTGGCGGTGAATATCTCAAAATTAATTCTAGGACTTCTCGGCAGCGTCACCCTGTTGTTTTTCATCTATGGCGGCTTTGTCTGGATAACTGCCGCGGGCAATACCCAGCGCATTGAGCAGGGCAAAAAAGTGCTGGAGGGAGCGCTTGTCGGCCTAATTATTGTGCTTTCTTCGTGGCTAATTATCTACTTTATTACGGCGGCTCTTACCGGCACCCCGCCCGGCGGCCATGTCAAACTTTTTGGGGGCGAAGAACCTTTCAGAATACCCCAATAAATAGTGGTATTTACTAACATCGCTCCAAATATTGACGAAGTTCGCCTGTTCTTGTATGATTATCATCAAGAGTCGTTTATCTAGAGACTTAAACACCATTACAGAAAAGGGGGTGATAACATGAACAAACAGTTGATTAAACGAATTTTGGCTACTGGTTCTGCTGTCGCCCTTTTGACCCCATTGGCAGCAATGGCGGCTATTGATACTAATGACCTACAGAATGTTGGCTTAGGGACAAATACTGATGTCAAGACTGTGGTTGTTAATATCATCCAGTTCCTTCTTGGCTTCCTCGCCATTATAGCTATAATTATC
>MGEP01000062.1:301-12040 GCA_001791425.1 Candidatus Uhrbacteria bacterium RIFCSPLOWO2_02_FULL_48_12 | reverse complement strand
ACCGGGATATTGGACTCCACGTTCATTAGTACCGCGCCGGCGTTATCCATGATTTGAAATGGTTCTGCGGCGGTGAGGCCTATTTGGCCCTGCACGCTGGCGATTCCCACGCGTACGGTTGGTTCGCTGTGCGGCGGCTGACACAAGCCGGTTTCGGTCGGCAGCTGCTGTTGAGTTTGTCCCTCTTGAGTGGGCGGTTGTCCTTCAACTGTTCCTGTATCTAAAGAAGCGGCACAGACAATGTTGGGAGCGGTAGCGGGAGTATTGGAGGGAGTTTGATTAGAGGCCAGTGTTGGCGGCGGGGGAGGAGAAATTACGGCCATGGGCAGGCGAAATTCGCTTCCTTGAATCAGCGTGTCGCCGTTCATCACCAGCCGGAACTGCGGCTGGAAACTGCCCGCCCCCAATGGTTTAACAGTAAAAGTAAAATAGCCGATCTCGCCGGGTTTGGCGAGTTTATCCTGCAGGGTCGCGGCTTCAGTATTGCTTAACCATTTTTCGTCATTAAGCGTGATTTCGCTAATTGATGCTGGGTCCAGCGCCAGCACCACGCGGCTCGGCGCGTCATCGCGCCAGTTTCGCTCGCCGCTATTTTTAAAGCCGATCGTAAATGCCTTTGATTCGCCGAGCGTGAGACTTAATGATTGATCAGATTGGATAAGGCGAGTGGCTTTGAGATAAGGATTTGTTTTTAAATCTGTAACCGCCGCCCTAGCGATTGTCGGGGCGATTTTTTGTTTTGCTTTGGCGGCGATTTTTTTAGTGACCGTGATTGGCAGAGTAAAATCCGTGCCTGCTATTTTATTGTTGCCGGCAAATAGAGCAAAACGATTAGTGAAGGAGTTTGCTTTGAGCGGCGCCTCAAGAATTAGCGTAAAAAATCCAACCTCACCCGGTTTAACTGTTTCGGTGGCAAGAGCAGTGGCCGCTGTTTTATCAAGCCAAGAGGCGCTGGCAAACCAGTGCTCCCATCTTACGCGTTCAGTTGTTTTAATGGTGATTGGTTTTTTATTATCGTCAGAGAGCCAAACGGCCGTGCCCGTGTTTTTAAAACCAATGGTGTAGCTATAGACTTCTTTTTGGTCAAGCTGATTAACTGGTGGCGAGGCAATTAGCTGCTTAGCGGCGTAAGCAGGAATTTTTGGCGTTGGTTTTTTCACGGTGGCGGCTAGAGACGGCAAGGCAATTATCAGTGCGCCGACGATGAATATTAACAAGAAGAATTTTTTTACGGTTGGCATCATGTGGCTAGATGGTTGAGCCCCGTTTACCTAACTGGCGCGCGGGGCTCTTAAAAATTGTGTATATTATCATTTTATCACAAACTGCGAAAAAAATCCAGCTCGGGGGCGGTCATGAAAAAAAGTTGAAATTTATTGAAAGTTGTAGAATTTGTATTTTTGTGCTAACACTATGGGCATGAATGAGACGCGCGTCAATTTACAGCATCTGCTTGAGGACATTCGCGACTCGTACGCCATGCCTCTGGAAGAAGTTATTATCACCGAGCTCGTGGCCAATAGTTTAGATTCCGGCGCTTCGCGAATTGAGTTTAGAGTTAATCCAGACGCCCAGACGCTTTGCTGCATAGATAACGGCCGCGGCATGCGCCGAGCGCAGCTGCGGGAATATCATAATATCGCCGCGTCAGTAAAAGTGCGCGGCACAGGTATTGGCTTTGCCGGTATTGGCGCCAAGCTATCATTATTGGTGTCTTCTAAAGTTATTACGGAAAGCAAGGGCGGTCACGGCACTAAGGCCGCAACCGAATGGCATCTGGCCAGCTCTTATCGCGCGCCATGGAAGTTTGTGTCCTTCGGCGGCACTGTGGCTACACCGCGCGGAACAGCGGTGACGATATTCTTTGGCAGTAATCAGCCATTCTTGTTATCGGAGGAATTTGTTGCGCAAACAATTCAAAAACACTTTTATCCTTTGTTGTGTGAAAAATTCATGAGAGAGCTCCTATGCTCGTTTTACAAAAAAGGCGTAACCTTCATAATCAATGAACGTCCGCTGGTTTTAAACGAAACTCCGGCCAATCCAGAATATCTGAAAATATATCTTGGCCAGAGCCGCAAGCTATTGGGTATCGGGTTTCTCGCTAAAACTATTGAGACGCCATCGTGGTTACAGAGAGTGGTGAGCGGCAGTGCGGATGAGAATAATTTTTATGGACTGCCTGGCGGCTTAGCCATTTCTACCTTTGGTAAGGTCATAAAGAGCGGCTGGGAATGGCTGGGTATTAGCCCTAAATCGTCAGAAGATGTGATTGGCATTGTTGAAATTCCCGCGCTGGCGGAATTATTGACGACGAATAAAATGGATTTCCTGCGCGACGCGGCGAATTTAAAAAAATTCTACCGATATCGCAAGGCAATGCAAGAGGCCGTGCGTCCAATCTTAATAAAGATGGGAGCATTCAAGAGCCAAACTATAACTGAGCCGTCTCGTTTACTTAAGCCGCTTAACCAAAGCATAGCGTCCACTCTGGCTGATTTAGTTAATGATTTTCCAGAATTGAGTTCATTGCTTGGCAATAGATTTAGGAAAGCATTGGGCAAAGAGTATAGCGCGTCAAAACTGGGCGAGTCTAATGTGATCGGGAAAGTCGTGAGAGCCGTAGAAGCGCGAGCTCAAGAGCCCTCTCAGTCTTCAAACAGCGAAAGACTGCCGGAGGGCCGCGCTGGCGGCGTTGGCGCTAAGATAAAAACCAAAAAAGCTGGACTGGAGTTAAGATTTGAAGAGCTGGAAATATCTGATTCTGTTATTCCAATGGGAAGATTGATAGAGGACATACTTTATATCAACACGAATCACCCAGCTTGGCATAAGGCGCAAGCCGAGGGGTTGGCCGAATATCATATCGTTATAACGGTAGCCGTTACCTTGTCAGAATTTTTAGAAGCCGATCGCTCATCGCAAGATTTTATGAGTACGTTTTTGTGCCATTGGGGGCGGCAATACGGCGCGGATAAATTGATTTAAAGAAGTATGGACCATGGCGTGTCTAAACAGAAAAAAGGATACGGGCTTATTGGCTTGCTTATTGTCGCGGCGATTATTGCTATTTTGGCAGTGGGCGGTTTGTATATCGGGAGTTCGGGCGAACGCCAATCAGCGATTGAGATTAATCGTGATGCGCTGAAGCGTGCCGAAGATTTGCAGAAGATGGTAGAAGAGCGCAATAGGCAAACCGAAGAAATGTTAGAAAATGTAAATCGGCCGCCCGCTCCCAATTTAAACAATGAATCTTTGTCAACAGATAAAGATAGTGTTCCGTCACAAAAACAAGTTTGCGGAGGCACTTTAAAAATTCCATGCCCGGCTGGGTATGAGTGTAAATTAATTGATCTCTTGCCGAGCGCCAGCGGTACTTGCGTGCCAGTACAGAATTGATTTTAGATTAACTTTACCCCGCATCACAGTAAGCCCCTTGCCCAAGGCGGATAACCACGGGTGGGGATATGTTATGTTGGCCAGCGTTAAGGTCAGAAGCCACCACGCCGTCTGAAAGCTGAATTAAGCATTGGCATTTATGGACATAGCATTTATGGCCATTGACATTGCCTAAACCGTAGTTTATCATAAGCTTATCTAAAGCTAATCATATTTATATGAAAAATATAGTAAATTTAAGGGATCTTAGAGAAAATGTGGCCACATACGCTATGCGCGTACAGCAGGGTGAAAGCTTTGTAATAATCAAACGCTCTAAGCCGCTGTTTAAGATTTCTCCGATTGAGGACGACCTATGGGAGGCGATTATTGATTTCACAAAGATTCAACGCGGTGGCGTTGATATCAACGAACTTCTCGCGCGATTGTAGCGGGGTATGCCTGATAAAATTGAGAAAGCGCTCCGTAAACTATCAGAGAAGGAGCGGGGGCGCTTAAAGAGTTTATTGCTACTTATCAAATCTGGGACGCTCAATGGTCTTGATTTAGCAAAATTAAAAGGAACCGACGATATTTATAGAGTACGCAAGGGTGATTTACGGGTGATATTTCGAAAAACAAAAGACGACGTTATTATGATTCTTGCTATTGAGCGCCGGTCAGACACAACTTATAGCAACTACTAAGAGGCAAATTTTGCCAACAGTATTTCTTTTGCTATTGATTACGTAAGCTTTTTAACATTTTTATCTCACTTCTAATCTCCGTACCTTTTTCATCGCGCGGGGTTTCTAAGATGAGATTGACGGTTTTGAATTTTGGCTCGGCAATGATGGCCTTGAAGGCGTTGAGTCCCAGATACCCCTGGCCGATATTTTCGTGGCGGTCAACGTGTGAGCCGAGGGCGACCTTAGAGTCATTGCAGTGTGACATTTTGAGGCGCTCAAGGCCAATGGTAGTGTCAAATTTTTTTAACGTTTCTTTAACATTCTTTGGTGCGCGCAAATCATAGCCCGAGGCAAAGGCGTGCTGAGTGTCAAAACAGACATTTAAAACATTCTTACGCTTAAGTTTTTTTTCGGTCGGTTCAATAATGGCGGCAATTTCCTCAAATGTATCGCCGATGATTTCGCCGGATCCCGCGGAAATTTCAATCAAGAGTTCAGTTGTGCCGCGGTAGTCATTCAAAATTTTTACCAGACCATCAACAGTTATGGCCATAGCTTTTTTGATACCCATATCTTTGGCTGATCCCAGATGCGTCATCACATAAGTTGAACCCAAAAGCGTGCCGCGTTCAAGCTCCTCGCGTACCACATTGATTGAGCCGTAGCGGATGCGGTTATTGCCGGAGGCGAAATTGATGTAATAAGGAGTGTGAATGTAATGGTGCGCCAGTTTCCACCGCTTCATCTCATTTTTAAATTTTTCAATAACGTCGGGGGTGAGGTTGGGTGCTGGCCCGCCTTGCGGCGAGCGCGTGAAGGTCTGGAAAACTTCAGAGCCGCAACCAGCCGCCCGTTTGGGTGAAAGCTCTATGCCGCCAGCAATGGAAACGTGAGCACCGAAGAGCATACGCTGGTAGTATAGCATATCTGGCTATCTGTTTTGCCACTCCGATTTCTATTCGTAAATGACAGTCAAATATACGGATCTGTCACATATAAGGATCTTGACTTTCAGGCCACAAACACCTACCATCAATTTTACTTAACACACACTTGAATGAAAGAAGGAATTTGACTGTCGTTTCAACCCGAGAGGAGGAATTAACGGCAGATGAGTTAAGAGAACAGGTGCGAGCATCGCTGCTCGCTTTCGTGGATTTTCTGTACGCCGTCGTGTTCGGACTCGTACTCGCGGGAACTTACGAGCGAATCATTCTGTCGGAAGAGTTGTCGGTACTCAATCGAGCCGGCAACACCATTCTTGTCCTCGGAGTTTTCTATTTCCTCACATGGGATTGGATCCACGGGCGACTGCTCACCCTAAAGAATCCATATACAGGGTACCGACGATTCTTTGTGGAGGTCGTGATTGCTTTCTGTGGGTACGGCGCCGCGTTGGGTGCCGTCAGGGGACGCATATCTTTCATGATCGGCATCATACTCATCCTGATGCTTGGCGCTTACTGGGCGCGACGAACATCAAGAGAGTATCCGGAGAGTCCAGATATTTGGGAGCTGTGGATTATTCAGAGATATCAAGCTCGACACGCAGTTCTTGTCTCAATCGTCACTATCGCTTGGTATTACGTTTTCGGCTCCACGATCACCTTTGTAGAGTCAATTTCTTTCGTTGCGTTCGGCTGGGTGTTTGTCTTGGTCTATGAGGTCATTGTTGAACGCACCAGTGGAATCGAGCGTGGACCGGGCGTACCATTCATCAGTAGGCGGCAATTAAAAGCCGTTAAGTCCTTCATCAACAAGCATCTCAAGCCAAACTAAGGAGGTCAAAAATGATCAAGGCAGTCATCATAGGGCTCTTTCTGGCAGTCGTCACTCTTGGCTCTTTTTGGAATGCAATTAGCGCTATTAGGTATGTACGCCGGAAAGGCGGGAAGTGGCCGTTGGAGTAGGTCCAAACTGGAGGCGTCGAGAAAAAGTAGGCCCGGAACTCACGTTTGTTCCGGGCCTCATTTGTTTATCAACTGCAACTGGTCTCGGCCGTTCGTTTTGGCGAGAGTTCTATGCCGCCAGCAATGGAAACGTGAGCGCCGAAGAGCATAATCAATGAAAATGACAAATTCCAAAATCCAAATGACAAATCACAATGCAAAAATATCTAATGACTAAAATTTAGACATTCTGTCATTAAAGGATTGATTCGACATTCGAACTTAGGCATTTGACATTATTATTTTAGCTTATGGCTAGAGCTGTTGGTGATGGCCTTTTTTCATCCTCCCGTCTGTTGCACTTCAAACTAGAATTTGTGGCTCATAGTTTGGCATTTTTCAATAACCGTGTTATGCTGTGATGTCTTTCAAAATTAGAAGTCGGAGGTCAAAAGTTTGAACTTGAAAGACCCCAACGGCCGAGGGATAGAGGCTACAGAATAATCGGGCCACAAGCCTGATTAGGAGGGCAAGAATGGACATTGACAGATTTACGGTAGGACAGCTCAGGGCGTTCGCAAGCATCGTGACTGGTGATGATGACGCGCTCATTGACGCCGTTCTGCGTCGCGAGAAACAAGCGGTGTGGCAGAACGTGGTTCGGTTGTATTTCGAACGGCACGGTCGCTACATCTCGCCACGCGGGCTCAAGGCCAGGGTGTGCGATCCGAATCGCGACTTTCGCCTGACGCAGCCGACGCTCACCTGCGCCGATGAGCTGACTCGCTTTGACTACGCCTTCGAGGGTAAGGTCACGCTGCCGTCGGTAGCTGAGTATGAGGATCGCACGAGCGCTCTCATCGAGCAGGTTCGCGCCACGGCCGGGATCGCCAATGCCTTGAGCGGCGTTCATCTGCGATGGTTCATGTCGCAGATGGAGATCACGAATCATGGCAAACTCGTTCAGTTGCTGGCCGGCGCGGTCAAGCGCTCGTACGAGGCACACGATTTCAGGGGGAAGCACCCCAGGCGGAAGCTCAACAACTACTGCCATGGCGAGCTCGAGGGACAGGTGACGGTCATTCCGGAGAGCCATCTCGATCGTTTGGTTGAGCGTCTCAAAGCCGGGCCAGTCTTCGGTGTTCAGTTTCCGAACTGCCTGCAGGGGTACTCCATGCATGCCCAGCGTGAAGTGATGGCGACGGCACCACAGGGCTTCATCCTCTCCGGCCCAGAAACGCTTGTTACCATGGCGATCTACCCCGAGACCTTGGCCCGGGATTTCAAGGCTCATACATAAATTAACCAATGTGTTGGGGTCTGCTAAAATGATAATTGTTGATTCGCTAACTAATTATCTTTATGACCACATTGGAAAAACAAACGCTGGGAATCTTTTTCCCCAAGGGCACATTTGAATGGTTTGATATTACGAAAAGCAATGTTGACGACAATAATATCCGCATTACTTTGCAAGAGAAAAACATCCCGCCGGTAGCTACGGAAGACCATGGCCGAAAGGTCGAGGCCAAGGGTTTTAACGATATCACCATCACTGACTTCCCCATAAGAGGCAAGCGGGCCTTGCTGACATTCCGGCGTAGATATTGGCAGGTGGAAGGCCGAGGTGGATATTTGAAAAGGGACATTAAATTAAATTTCCCCGGCACTCAGTTAGAGCAAGAGTTCGCTATTTTTTTAAAAGAAGACGGCGGAAGACAATCCGGTCTCGCTAATTTCTATCGCCAGGTTTCATCGCCTCCCGGAGAAAGAATTTGAACAACAATACAAAGATCATTTAAGCGGCTTCCACCAATGGGACCAGAAAGCTCACGCCGAACAGTGGATGCTATTTGAAAAGAATATTGGCCCCAAATTATCCATCGACGAAGTGGCTCTCACTAACGGCGAACTGTATACCGTCATCACCAACAAAGCCAAACATGGCCAAAAAGGGGTGCTGGTCGCCATGTTGGAAGGAACTAAAGCCGCCAATATCGCCCCTGTTTTAGCCCAAATCCCGCTGGAGAAAAGACTGGTCGCAACTGAAGTCACTCTTGATATGTCCGAGTCAATGGAAGCGATTATTAAAAGAACCTTTCCCCGAGCTAGAATTGTGACCGACCGATTCCATGTCCAGCAGTTAGTCAGTTCGGCGGTGCAGGAAGTGAGGATTGCCCTAAGGTGGGAAGCCATCAAAGAAGAAAATGAACAGATTAGAGCCGCCCGGGAAGCGGGCCAGAACTACCGGCCAGTGATCTACAAAAACGGAGACACCAAAAAACAGCTGCTGGCCCGTAGCCGTTATCTGTTGTTCTCTCCTCAAAGCAAGTGGCATAGTCAGCAAACTGAACGAGCGGCGGTGCTGTTCTATGAGTTTCCTAAACTTAAAGAAGCTTATGATTTATCCATGATGTTTCGCTCTTGCTATGAGCACAGCCGGACTATCACAGAAGCCAAAGAAAAACTAAACAAGTGGTATGAAAAAGTGGCCGAGAAAAACTTTGATTCCTTTATGACCGCGGCCCATTCCATCCGGTTACGTGAAACGACTATTCTGAATTATTTCATCAACCGCAGCACCAATGCTTCAGCCGAGTCATTTAACGCCAAACTCAAGAACTTCCGGACGGTGGTCAGAGGCGTTAGGGACAGAACTTTCCATCTTTTCCGGGTGGCCAAGCTCTATGGCTAATTATATCACCGTGGTTAATTTATGTATGAGCCGATTTCAACACCCCTGGTCTCGACCTCTCCGCCTATCAGTATCAGTCGGCCGAGTACTCGCTCTACCTGAACCCGCACGACGACTCCCTCGGCTTCGCCTTCAGGGCGGATCTTGCGGATGCGTTTGACTACTACTCGGGCGGGCTGTCCTTCGTCGGGTAGTGCGGTCTTCCCGCCCAAGGCGGACAGGCGGGATTTGGAAGTTTGGATCTCGGACCAAGGTTCTCGATTTTTGGTCTTTCGATTCACTTTCGATCCCGATCACTTCAAACTAGGGTGTGATGTGCGATATCACACCCTAGTTTTCTTTTTCCGCCAATGCGGACAAGTGCTATACTGCATTTGAGATTAGGTTCCTGCGCAATGGTTATAAAGCAACTTGTATCGTACGGAACAATTTTTACCCAAACCGAATATTTTAAGGCATCGCCGCTGGTACTATTTTTCGCTAGAGGATATTTCCTTCATTCTCTCCATCACTTGGCGCGTCAGTACCACGTGTTTCGCATGAGAAGCGTAATCTGCACTTTTGATATATTCTTGAGTTTCCGCGTCATCGGCATAGTGTTTTAGCGCCACCTCCTGTTCCGTGGCGACTTCTTCGGGTGCGACCGAAATATTTTCCGCTTCAGCAATAGCGCGCATTAATAGGGCCGCCTTGACGCGAGTTACGGCTTCTGGCAGCCACTCTCTCATTAAGACCTCCTCGGTTTTATTAAGATGTTTTAGATAATCTTCCCATGTTCCGCCGTCGCGTTCAATTTTGGCTTTCAGCCGCGCCGTCATTTGGTTTAGTTCTGATTCCACAAGAATGGTCGGGATGTCGCCAAATTTTGTTTGCCCGATGAGCTCTTCAATAATAGCGCGCTCCAGTCGAGCGCTCTCTTCTTCTTTTTTCATTTCGGCCAAGTTGTTTCTGATCTGCTTTTGCAATTCCGCCACGCTCGCGAATTTACCGACATCGGCGGCAAACTTGTCATCAAGCGCCGACCGTTCAAATTGATAGACTCCTTTGACGGTTACTTCAAAATCAATCATCGCCCCCCGCAAGGCAGAGTTGTAATGCTCTTTGGGAAAGGGCAGAGAAAATTTTTTAATATCTTCCGCCTTGAGACCAACGAGTTCTTCTGCAAAGCCCGGAATAAAATATGGCTTGCCAAGATCAATGGCGTGGTTTTGCGTTTGTCCGCCCTCAACGGGCACGCCGCCCTTAGACATTTTCAGATCAACAATCACCCGGTTTTCAGCCGCGGCTGGCGCGTCAACCAATTTTTGACTGGCGCGCATTTGGCGGATTTTCTCAACGACATCAGCCACTTCTTTGTCAGAGACGCCGACCGGTTCTGCTTTGGCGTGAATACTTTTATAATCCCCCAAGCGTACTTCCGGCAAGAGAGCGACTGTCGCCGTAAATTCTACCGGCTCGGCCGGCGTCACTTTGGTGATTTGTATTTCCGGCTGGCCAATGGTTAAAAAATTTTCTTGTTTCACAATATTTATGTAGGCGTCTGGCACGGCGTATTTCAAACTTTCATCAAGCAGGGCCATGGCGCCAAGGGCGCGTTTCACTTCAGCCAGGGGGGCTTTGCCGGGTCGGAAACCGGCCAAGGGATGATTGCGCTGTAAATCCACGGCTGCCTTTTCAAGGTGCCCCGCGAGTTCTTCTTGGGGAATGGAAACCTGAAGGGTTAGCACTCCAGAAGTAATGATTTTTGATTCTAAAATTGGCACACAGGATGTAATTACTAAGTCCTAATCTCTAATAACTCATACGAAAGTACGAAATAGTACGAATGTACGAAATTGATTGATCGTGAGAACAAAGAGCTTTTTCGTACCTTTCGTATAGTTTCGTAATTTCGTAAGTATGTTTTGACATTCATAACTCAAAAACTACACTAACATATCAGATTTGTAAACTCTCGCAACTACGGTTATAATTTTGACATGTCCGGACACTCCAAATGGGCGCAAATTAAACGACAGAAAGGCGCGGCTGATATTAAAAAGGGCGCGGTTTTTACAAAACTGGCAAACGCCGTGACTATTGCCACGCGCGAAGGCGGCGGGGACCCAGCCATGAATTTCAAATTGCGCTTGGCCATGGAAAAGGCGCGCGCCTTCAATATGCCCAAAGACAATATTGAACGCGCCATAAAGCGCGGCACTGGAGAACTCGGCGGCGCGGCGCTGGAAAGTGTTGTTTATGAGGGCTTTGGTCCGGCCGGCGCGGCCCTTATTATTGAGGCGCTCACCGATAACCGCAACCGAACGGCCCAAGCCATAAAATCATTGTTAACAAAATATGGCGGCACGTTTGGCGCGCCCAGAAGCGTGGGGTGGATGTTCCAAGCGCGCGGCGTTGTTCGCTTAACCAAGCCGGAAAAATACAGCGAAGACAAAGAGCTTGCCTTAATTGAGCTTGGCGCAGAAGATATTATTCATGACGGCGACGAGTTAGTACTTCTTTGCACTCCAGAGACAGCGGCCGCCCTGAAAGATAAACTTGTTCATGAGGGGTGGATCGTTATAAGCAGTGAAGTAGAACTTTGGCCAAAAAATCCAGTGAATTTTCCGGCCGGAGCGGAGGGCGAGAAATTTAGCGCTCTTCTCGCGGCCTTGGAAGATAATGAAGATGTCCAAAATGTCGCGACCACAGCCGTCCTCTAGAAACGCTTGGCGCTGTTTGGGCTTTGATCCAGGCATTGCCATTACCGGTTATGGCGTGATTGAACGCCGGGCTGGTTCTACCTCTTGCCTTGCCTATGGAGTTATTAGAACATCGCAAAAAATGCCTCTAACCGAACGCCTCAAAATTTTGCATCATGAAGCCATGGCCATCATTGCCAAATATCAGCCCGAGATTATTGGCTTAGAAACATTAATTTTTGCCAAGAATGTAAAAACGGGCATTGTTGTCGGCGAAGCGCGGGGGGTTTTATTGCTTGCTATTGCCAGCGCGAAAATTGAGTTAATTGAGCTCACGCCCTTGCAGGTGAAGCAGGCGCTGACTTCTTATGGCCGTGCTGAAAAGCATCAGGTGCAATATATGGTGA
>MGEP01000062.1:0-277 GCA_001791425.1 Candidatus Uhrbacteria bacterium RIFCSPLOWO2_02_FULL_48_12 | reverse complement strand
TTCCTCATCCAGATGATGCGGCCGATGCTCTCGCCGTGGCCTTGGCGGCGGAGCAAATGAGAGGCGCAGGGAGGCAAATATGAAACCGGTTGTCATGGCGCTTGATATTGGAGCCGCTAAAACTGTCATCGGCCGCGTGGCTGGCGAGCGCGTTCAAGCCGAGCGGCGTTTGGTGACTTCAATGTTGTTTCGCGCCGGCGGCAATATTGCTCCGCTCGCGGCGCAGATTCAAAAATTGTGGAAGCCAAATGTAGAGGGCCTAGCCGTGGGGTTTGCC
>MGEP01000061.1 GCA_001791425.1 Candidatus Uhrbacteria bacterium RIFCSPLOWO2_02_FULL_48_12 | reverse complement strand
CCGGACATAATTTCGCGCGGGTTCATCTACATGCAGGACAATCAGGAACTCTTGAGCAAAGTGCGCGCTAAGGTCAAAGCCATTTTCAAAGAGACTGACCGCAACCAGCCAGCTTTTGACGCCTACATCAAAGACAAAATCAGGAATGATGTCGGGCAATTTTTGTTCTCGCAAACCCGCCGCCGCCCCATGGTCTTGCCGGTGCTGATTGAAGTATGAAATTAGGAATTAGGCGTTAGCTTGTAGCTGATTGGGCATTGGCTGATTAGCTTATTGCGATTGAGAAGAAAAACATTTCTCGGTTTTATCTTCTAATTGAGCGCAAATTTTATAATCAGTTTCTCCCTGTCGCTGATAATCATATGGATTATTTGTTTTAGGATCTACGGGTACTGCTATATATCGTGGCGATAATTCATTTAAGGTCAATGGGTAGCTTCCACTCTCGTCGTAATATAGTTCTAATGCAACTTGAAGTTGTTTAAGATCGGCTATACGTTTCGCGTCACGCGCTCTGTATCTGGCCGTATTTAAACTAAAAAACACAGTGGCAAAAAGCATTGCGGGGATAACCAAAAAACCAAGAATAGCTATAAAAACATAGGGCAATCGTTTGCCTCTGGTTGGAGCAGAAACAAATTCGTCCTTTATTGCCTTTAAATTGCTGTAAACCAAGAACAAATAAATCGTGAATAAGGGGGCTAGGAATAATCCAACAATAAATTGACTGATTTGTTCAGCAAGAGGAATTTCTATAAAATCTAAAATTATCACTGGAATAAAATAAATAATTAAATACAACGCCGACATAAAAATAAGGCGCCAGAATACGCCCCCCCAATGACCTTTTACATACTCCCTACTTTTAAGCAGAGCGTCCATCCCTTTTACATCTTCGGAGATTAAAATATATATCGCTAAGCTAAACCAAACCCAAAATATTATTCCGGGTGCAATCAAAAGCAAAAACCCGCCTAAGATTATGAACCATGCTAGTATAGAAATCCACCAATAAGAAACTATCTTGTGCCAGCCCCTGCGATATGACTCTTTTATTCCGATACCTTCTTGACTGTCTTTTATTGCGTAAAGCAAAGATGTTTGCCCCCATAGCATGCCGACAGTGAATACTAAAATCAATAAAAGCATCAGAGCGATAAATAATCCATATCCTACGGCTGCAAATTGCGCAAGCACAAGATATTTGAATAAAAATCCATAACTCCCCATAGTAACCACAAATCCTATCATTATTACCATTGGTATTATCATGATACCTAGAAATACTCCCATTCTTTGCTTGTAGATAATCCATGCCTGACCTAAAAGAGCAGTCGCGCTAGGTAAAGAGGCTACTGTTTGTTGAGGTATTGGTGCTTGAGATTGATGGCTAGAGACATTGGATACAGAGCTAAATACCTCATTTACGTCACTCTCTCGCCAACCACTAGCCATAAGAGAATTCTTTATTTGCTCTTGGCTTGCGCCCCGCTGCAATTGTTGCTTGATATAATCAAGCAATTGTTGATTGATCATATTTTAAAAATTTTCAAAATTAATTTGACTTACATCTCATAGTTTACTCTCCTCCTGCCCTTTTTACAATAAATATAAAGCCGCAAAATTCTTTAATAAGCTAACTAGCTAATTCCTAATTCCTGATTTCTTTAATCTTTCCCTATTACCTTCTTTACAATCTCCCTCAATTCCTCTTCGCTGTAAAAGTGAACAGTGAGGGAGCCGACGCCTTTATGGTTATGAATTTCTACTTTGGTGCTAAGTACCCGCTCTAAGAGCTGACGGTATTCGGATATTGCCTCGTCAGATGAAGCGGCGGACGAGCGCATGTGCTTTTTGGCCTGAATTTTTTTAGCGGCCTCTTCAGTTTGCCTAACCGAAGCTTTGGTTTCTACCACTCTTTCAAAAAACCGCATTTGCAAATCTTTGCTATCCAAGCCGGCGATAATTTTGGCGTGGCCTTCACTCAAACGCCCTTCGCCAATCGCTTTTTGGATTGTCTCTGGCAAAGACAAAAGGCGCATGGCATTGGCGACAGCCGCGCGGCTTTTGCCAACCTTCTTCGCTACCTCATCTTGAGTGAGCCCGAATCTTTTTATCAATTGCTCGTAACCCCGCGCGCGCTCCAATGGGTTTAAATCTTGGCGCTGAATATTTTCCACCAAAGCCAGCTCCAATTGCTCTTCGTCATTGGCTCGGCGCACGATAGCTGGCACATTGGCAAGTCCCGCCTGTTTGGCCGCGCGCCAGCGCCGCTCGCCGGCAATTAAACGAAATTTTTGGTTCGGCTGTTCTACCACCACCAATGGCTGAAGAATTCCATGCTGGCGGATTGAATTTGCCAAATCAGTTAAATCCTCGGCCCGAAAATCTTTGCGCGGCTGAAAGGGATTGGCTTCAATGCCGTTAATTGGAATTATTTTTAAATCGGGCATAGATGAAATTATATCGCGCAAAACAAGCTTTGACAATGCGACGTCTGTTCTGATAAATTGATTGCGCCTGTTAAGTTGGGTCTAACGCGCCGGAGTGGTGAAATTGGGATATTTACCCCGCACAGATGGCGGGCGAGTGGTGAAATTGGGATACACGCCCCGCCCCTCATGAAATATGCCGCTGTGGTGAAATTGGCATACACGCAGCACTCCCGCACGCCTTGACTTCGCCGCAAATAGAGACGACTTTAAACTATAGTGTTGATAACACGCTGGGATGGCGGAACTGGCAGACGCACTGGACTCAAAATCCAGCGGTAGCAATACCATGCGGGTTCGACTCCCGCTCCCAGCATTTGGTCATTTAATCAACGAGTCAGGCGAAGTCAGGCGGGCAAAATCGTGTGCCACAAGGCATGAGGGTTCTGCGCCTGCAAAACACCCAACCTAATTTGGTTTGATTGATGAGGGATTGGTATTGAAAGACAAACTTCTGACCATTTCTTCAAAATCGCTGTTGTTGCCAGTATTGTCCGAACTGTAAGGATATAAACCAAAGCTGAAAATATTATTGCCGTGAAAAACATAATAATAAAGGACTTTATTAGAGGTACCAGCGGCTTCTCTCTCTACGCGCAGTAGTTTACTGTCTTCTGTTGATTCCCAGGTTGTCGTAATGGGTTTATCATCCGCATCCTTCTCGGGAATATTTTTGGCGGCCCATTTTTCTGGTGTTATTTTTTTGCCATAAGCATCTTCCAGCGCGGCCACCGAAACATTTATCTGTTCGCCAATGGCCCATCCTTCGGTTTCTTTAGAAATAGTCAGCCGCTCCTTTTTGGTAAAAATAGCGCTGCCGTCCGGACGCTCATGCAGATACCAGCCCTTGGGCACGACCAACGTAAAATTATAAAGGTCATTTTGGAAGGTTCGATCGGTGGCCGCCGAGACTGTGCGGCGGGCAATGTTGGTATCAATGAGGTGCCAAACTGCCGGTGAGTATGACAGCGACCACATGGTGGCGCCAGCCATAATGGCCACAAAAGCAATGACTATGAGATAGCTGATGCCTTTTTTGTCCAAGGGTTTATGGTGCAATAACGGCATATATTAATAATAGAACAAAATGGGAAATAAATCCACCCCGCCCCTATCCCGATGATTAACCATTCAGTCCTCATGGCAGGTAGACGAAGCCGGCTTCGCCTTCCATAAGGCCAGTCTAGATGGTTGATTGCGGGGATAGGTGCGGGGCTAATAATCAATCCCCCGTTGGGCTATAATTCCCTTGTAATACGGATGCTTAACCATCTTGACGTCTGACACTAAGTCAGCTTTGGCGACTAAACTTTTTAGCGCCTCGTGGCCAGTCATAACCAAATGCACGGTTGGCGGTTTGGCGCGAACCAATCTTAAAAGATCGCTTGCTTTTATAAGCTTGGTTTCCACGGCGCTGATGGCTTCATCAAGAATTACCACATTGTACCTACCGGATAACATCGCGCGTCGGCCAAACATAAGCGCCTGCCTAGCCGCTGCCTTGTGCACAGCGATTGGTTTTTTATCGCCTAAAATTTTTACAAAACCTTTGCCTATGGCAATTATTTCAAGACGGCCAAGTTTTTGTTTGCCGTTATAATGCTTCCGTACGCTATTAAACGCTTCAATAAAATTGCGCTCGCCAGAAGGCCACTCACCCTTGATAAACTGAATAATATAAACGTTAAGGCCCATGCCGGCGGCGCGCATGGCCAAACCCATAGCCGCCGTAGTTTTGCCCTTGCCGCGGCCCACATAAAGCATAAAAAGGCCAGAGGGAGCTGTTGTTTTTTTAGTCTTGACACCCATAATAAAAGGACTAGAGTTTAATTATACCGCTTCAAATGTCTCTGGCCAATCAAAAAGGAGGGGAGATGAAGCCATGGCAGGAAAAACCAAGATGTGTAAGATGCGGCGGCAGAAACGTGGCTCGCGATGGAAAGGGGTGGAAGTGCCGAAACCCAAGCTGTAAGCTCTATTTCACCGTGAGCCATAGTCTGGAACTCGGCCCGTTGGTAGAAAAAAGGAGGGCGGTGGCGCTGAAGCATCAGTTCCATTATCGTGGATAAATCATCACGGCAAGAAAAGCGAATCAGTAGATGATGTGACGAGGTCTTGGGCCTAAACCGGCCTAAAGGAGAATGTATGGGAAGATTCGCTCCTGATGCCAAGAAACAGAATCCTGGCAAGCCGCTCCTTGGAGGAGAGTCCTGCGTTTACGGCTGTGGAGGCAAGATGCTTCCGCTCCACAACAGCACAGTGTTCTTCAGGTGCGACAGGTGTTGCGGCCACCACCGCAATCCTGATGCACCTCTGGCGATACCGTCGCCCCCAGCGGTTCTCATGAGAAGAGCCACCAGTCATCGCTGACAGCGCGCAAACGCGGTCACAAATCACGGACGACGACTCCAAAAAATTAGTACGTCTACCAGGCGTACAACGAAGGCACCTACCGAATGGAGGTGCCTTCAACATTTTCTAAAAGCACGGCGCCGAGGACGCTACGCATCGGCTGAGGCAAATAGCTCTTATAACCATCACGGCTTATGGCCCCTCAACTGCAGCCGCTGGTAGAGCCGCAGTTCCAGCATTTGTAGCAAGAAGCGTTTCTAACCATGAGTGAGCCGCAATCAGCACAGGTTGGCGCGTCTGTCTGCGCCCGGAAAGCGAATTTTTCGGAGATGTGTTCTTTAATGACAATTTGGCCGGCTATATTTTCCGCTACGGGCACAGCTTTGGTGTCTGGCAAGGATGGGGCTGAAGCATCTGGCCTGGCGGCAGCGGCGGCTTCAGCGCTAATAAGCCCGATTTCAACCTGTTCTCCCACGCTCAAGAATTTTCTGCCCAGCCACTGGAAAATATAATCAATGATGGACTTAGCAATGGGAATTTCTGGATTTTTGGTAAAACCAGACGGCTCAAAACGCATGTGCGTGAATTTTCTAACCACATCTTTTAAGGGCATGCCATGCTGAAGACCAATGGAAATGGAGGTGGCAAAGGCGTCCATGAGGCCGGAGATAGTGCTGCCCTCTTTACTCATGGTCACAAAAATCTCTCCTGGTTTGCCGTCATCGTAAAGACCAGCGGTGATGTAGCCCTCATGGCCGCCCACGGTAAATTTGTGAGTAACGGCCCGGCGTTCATCGGGCAGACGCCGGCGAATCGGCTGTCTGCTGGCGGCGGCTGTTACTTCAATGTCTGTTTCCACTTCCAGCGTGGCCGGCATTTCTTTAGGCGATTCTTTATCACTGGTCATCAAGGGCTGGGTGCGCTTAGAGCCGTCGCGATAAATGGCTAAGGCCTTAATGCCCAGCCGCCAGGCCTGATAATAGGCCTCGGCAATTTCTTCCGAGGTGATGGAATTTGGCATATTGACGGTTTTAGAAATGGCGCCGGAAAGAAACGGCTGAACCGCGCCCATCATCTTTAAGTGACCCAAATAATGAATTGACCGCTCGCCGTTGACTGGTTTAAAAGCGCAATCAAAAATAGGCAAGTGCCTTTCGTGGAGATACGGCGCGCCTTCAATTGTTCCCTGCTTGTCAATGTGAGAGAGGGCGTCTTGAATTTCGGCTTCGCTGTAGTCCAGCTTTTTCAGGGCCGCGGGCACGGTGTTGTTAACGATTTTCATGATACCGCCGCCGACTAAGGTCTTGTATTTAACCAAGGCGATGTCCGGCTCCACCCCCGTGGTGTCACAGTCCATCAGAAAAGCAATAGTGCCGGTCGGGGCCAGTAAAGTGGTTTGAGAATTGCGATAACCAAACTGCTCGCCCAAAGCCAAGGCCTCGTCCCATGAATTTACGGCGGCGTTCATTAAATCAACCGACACATAATCGGCGTTAATTTCTTTCAGGGCGGCGCGATGTTTTAAAATGACGCCCAGCATCGGCTCACGGTTTTTCAGGTAACCGGCAAAGGGACCAGTGCGGGCGGCAATTTTGGCCGAAATCGCATAAGAGGCGCCAGTCATCATCGCCGTGATAGCCGCGGCATAGGCGCGGCCTTCGTCAGAATCATAAGGAAGCCCGCGCGACATTAGAAGCGCCCCAAGATTAGCGTACCCCAAGCCCAGAGCGCGATAATCAAGAGCGTTTTTGGTAATTTCCAGCGTGGGGTAGCTGGAAAAGCTGACAATAATCTCTTGCGCCGTAATCATCACGTTCACGGCCGCGACAAATGCTTCAACGTCAAATTCGCCGTCGGCTTTTACAAATTTCATCAAATTCAGCGAAGCCAAATTGCAAGCCGAATTATCCAGGTGCATATATTCCGAGCACGGGTTAGAAGCATTAATACGGCCGGTATTGGGGCAGGTGTGCCAGGCATTGACCGTCGTGTCAAACTGCATGCCCGGATCGCCGCACAGCCAAGCGGCCTCGGCAATCATTTTCATGAGATCTCGCGCCTTATAAGTTTCTACCACTCTGCCTTCAGTAATGCTTCTGGTGTGCCAGTCTTCGTCGTTTTCATAGGCCTTCATAAATTCGTCCGTTACTCTCACCGAATTATTCGCATTTTGAAACTGAATTGACTGCCAGGCCTCGCCGTTTAAAGACATATCATAACCCATTGAACCAAGGGCCCAGGCCTTTTTCTCCTCCATTTCTTTAGATTTGATAAACTCAGCAATATCCGGATGGTCAATGTTCAAAACAACCATTTTGGCGGCGCGGCGCGTGGTGCCGCCCGATTTTATAGCCCCAGCCGAGGCATCAGCCCCGCGCATGAATGAAACCGGTCCAGAAGCCGTGCCGCCGAGCGACAGTCTTTCTTTAGAAGAGCGCAGATTAGACAAATTTACGCCGGAACCAGAGCCATGCTTAAAAATCATGCCCTCTTTTTTAATCCAATCCAGAATTGACTCCATGTTGTCGTCCACTGAAAGGATAAAACAGGCCGAACACTGAGGATTGGGACGAACGCCCGCGTTAAACCAGACCGGACTATTGAAAGCGGCTTTTTGATAAACCAATAGATGCGTTAATTCAGCGTTAAAAATGGCGGCTTCTGTGTCTGATAAATAGCCGCCGGTCTTGCCCCACTCGGTAATTGTGTCAGCCACGCGCCCCACCATTTGCTTAACGCTGGCTTCGCGCTCTGGGGTCCCAATTTTGCCGCGGAAATACTTGGAAACTACGACATTGGTCGCCATTTGCGACCAAAAGTCCGGCACCTCCACCTCATCCTGTTCAAAAAACACCTGCCCGTTCTGGCCCGTAATAACAGCCCGGCGTTTTTCCCAGTTAATTTCATCAAATGGGTGTATTCCCGGCTTAGAAAAATAATGCTGGAAGACAAAATCAGCGCTTTCCGCTTCAGCGGCGGCGGGTGACGACACTTTGAACGTCTTGACTGACGTCATGGACATACGTAAGGCAATAAAATTGATAGATCAATAAGTGAAGCTCCACGACTTTATCCGCCCGAGGCGGATGGCCTCCGCAGGGATTCTGGGTGGAGCGCCTGTCCGCCGAAGCATTGGCGTAGGCGGGAAACCCCGCTGGTGCGTTGGGCAAAAGCGCGCTTACGACCTTAAAATCTAGAAAATAAATTCAAAAAAGACCCCCAAAGCCATTTTGCTAGCTTTCCCAACCCAGTCCGGCATTCAACTAAACTCTATATCTTGTGGCTTATACTACCATTATACCACAAGATATAGATAAGTCAAGATGCCAGTGTGGATAAAATCTTGTGCTTTGCGCAAAATATGTCGTGGTGAAGATTATTTGCCAGCCGGCGCCTCTCTAAGCATCTTTACTTTGAGGCGCATGTCTTCAAACAACAATTCTCCTAACTTATGATCGCGTATTACGCCGGACGTGTCAATAAAAAAAGATTCCGGCATATTTTTGCCCTGATAACGGCCATAAAGCTCGTCCTCTGGATCAAAAACAAAGACAATGTCTGAGGGCTTAATGTAATTGTTAAGATAATTATCCACCACTGCTGATGGTTCTCCCCTATTAATCGCGATGACCGTGAGCCATCCTTGGTTTTCATTAACCAGACGAGAGTAATTTCTAAGTTCGGTCAGGCAAAAAGGGCACTGAGTGCTCCAAAAATTAAGGACCACCCATTTGCCCAGATAATCAGAGAGGCGAATTTCCCGCCCGTCCAGCGTTTTTAACAAAAAATCAGGCGCCAAAAAACCAACTTCCGGTTTGGTGGCATAAGTGAGGGGTGGCGGAGGTGGCGGAGCTTCATTGATTATACCTTTATTGCTCTTACCGCCAAAACGCCCTGAAGCATACCAAATACCACCTCCCAAGAGTAAAATAAGGAAAATAGAGGATAAGACGCGGCGCATTACATTGATTCTTTACACTCGGCCAGCCGCGCCCAATAATTTGATTTTTTCCATGGCTTTGGTTTTTACGGCTAAAACAACTGGCGCCAAAAGTTTGTAAGGGGTTGTTTCGTCTGGATGCTCGGCCAAAGATTGACGCAAGGCCGCGGTATATGCTAAACGGATATCTGTGCTGAAATGAACATTGGCAATGCCAGCGGCAATGGCTTTTTTGATTTGTTCATCCAGAGCGCCAGAGCCGCCATGGAGAACCAAGATAGTCTTCCTTAGGGCTTTGCTTATGGCGTGAACGCGTTCAATGTCAATGTTCGGAACATTGGCGGCAATGCCGTGCAGGGTTCCAACAGCAGGCGCCAAGCGATCAACGGCTGTTTCTTCAACAAAACGGACGGCCTCTTCAACCTTGGCCAAGCTTTCTTTTGGCACGGTTATGGCTTGCTTGTACACTTGCGACGAATCTGTGACCAAGTAACCAACCTCCCCTTCCACAGAAATCATTGGGCTCTTGGCTAGCGCATAGCCAACCACTTCTTTGGTAGCGGCAATATTTTCTTCCAATGGCAGTTTGGAGAGATCAATATGCACCGAGTCATAGCCAGCGTCTATGGCGGCCTTGGCCGTGGCCATGCTGTGGCAATGGTCGGCATTGATAAAAATTGATAAACCAAGCTCCTTGCGAATGGCCTTGACTAAGGCCATGGCCGCGCGTCGTCCCAAAAAATCGCTTTCTCCTTCAGAGGTGCCAATCATAATAGGCGCCCGTGTTTCAGCCGCCGCCTCTATCAACCCCTTGAGCATGGCCATGTCTGAAATGTTAAAGTGGGGCACGGCCCAGCGCCCGGCAAGCGCTTGTGATAAAATTTCCTTTAAATTTGGCTTAGCACTCGTCATAGTGTTATTGGTTTGATAAAGCAAAACTCTTTATCAGGCGCTCAAATCGTGGGCCATAACCCAAAATTTCATGATAAAGTCCGTCCGAACGCTTAATCACTACTCTATCTTGAGGTTGGCCAGTCAATGAATCATAATCATGATACCTAAATGCGTTTATTCCGTTAAGAACCAAGGTTTCGGGCGCGGCCGGTATAAGGGTACTGGTTGAAACCTCATTGGTGGTCGCGACCACCACTTTGTCGCCTCCGCCGATTAAAATTACTTCTTCAAATTCTCCCACTGGCCTCACTTCATAGACCCAAGTATTTGGATAGCGAAGTTGATAGCCATAAGTCTTAGAAATATAAAGGCGCGTGCGCGAAGAGATTGGCGGCAGAGTGGCCGTGGTCAGGGGAATAGGCGCCTTGGCCAAAGACATAATCACAAAAA
Source organism: Candidatus Uhrbacteria bacterium RIFCSPLOWO2_02_FULL_48_12 (assembly GCA_001791425.1). Classification (GTDB taxonomy): domain Bacteria; phylum Patescibacteriota; class Patescibacteriia; order GWA2-46-9; family GWA2-46-9; genus GWA2-46-9. Next base: position 2,643 of record MGEP01000061.1, on the reverse strand, counting down.
GAAAAAACGCGCTCACGGCAACGGCGACAACAAGACCGGCGCTTGAAGAAACGGGCTGATTAAGAAAGGACGCGAAGTCTCGCCCTTGCCTTTGGATCCGCGCGCGCTTGCCCCCAAGCAACGACCATGTCGTGGAATACGCAATGGCTGAACGAGGCCTCGCCGCCTTGACACGAATTTTGCGAGCCGTGGCCAGGCCTTTCGGCTTAGTTCGCTTGGCTTCAATACGGGGCATGAAATTGACTGAACCACCAAATCCTCTACGCCCTAATTCAAATCGCGTGCGGCTGCCAGCGAGAGTGTTTTTTCAGAATTGATCTAAGGGTGCCCAAGGTCAACAGACCATCCTGCTGGCCAATTTTTTGGATAACCGCGGCCGAGTTAACACAACCCCAGCGCAAGGCCTCTTTAATATTTTGTCCATAACAAAGAGCGGCCACGAAGGCGGTGGCGAAACTGTCGCCCGCGCCGGTGCGCTCAATCATCTTAACGGGAAAGACTGATGAATGATAAAACTTACTGCCGTCAGTGGCAAAAGAGCCCTTTGAGCCATCGGTAATAACGGCAATCTTGGGGCCCAACTTTATCATGCCGCGCAAAAGTTCTTTAATGTCTCGTTCGTCGTGAATGCGCGTCATCAAGCGGGCTTCTTCTTTATTCAAAAAAAGAGCGGCGGCAACCTTCAGCACTGGTTTGAGTTTTTGGGCGCCGGCTTTGAGCTGAAAGGTGCCTGGGTTAAAGCCGACTTTTGATTTCTTCCGGCTGACATAGCGGGCAAAAGAATTGTAAAAAGGCAAAAAATAATGCCCCATGGAAGTCAAATAAAACCACTTGGTCGGAGCAAAGCGCGGCAGGATATAATGAAAACGCTCATGATAAACAAGAATGGTGCGCTCGCCCTTAAAGTTAATGACCGCCGAGGCATTGCTCCTCAAATTCTTTTCTGTTTTGACGTATTTGGTGTCCACGCCCTCTTGTTTTATGGTATCAAAAATGCGCCGACCATTATGATCGCCGCCCAGCACCGTGTAAAAAGCGGTTTTGAGTTTGAGGCGCGCCGAGCCCACGGCATTATTCATGGCGTTGTAGGCGGTTTTGGTTTGGAAATCATCGGCCAAAATTTTATCAGCGTAATTAAAACAAATCTGACATTCGTCTTTTCGCACGAAGCAATGCAGACTGGCATCATGGATAGCAACCAGATTGTCAATGCCGGAGTCACCGATGGAAATGAGATCGTACATAAAAACTCAAAAATCAAAACTTAAAACTCAAAACTCAAAACTACAACGCAAAACCGATAACTTTTGAGTTTTACGTTGAAGTTTTGCATTATGCATTTTGCGTTTAAGGTTAGGGGTGCTTACGTTTGATTGCTCTCTTCGCTGCTCTAATAATCCCTTCCGCATCCAGCCCGAATTTCTTAATGAGTTCGTTCGGGCCTCCGGACTCGCCAAATTGATTTTGCATACCTATATATTCTACAGGAACAGGGCAGTGTTTGGCCAATACTTCTGTCACGGCTGAACCCATGCCGCCCCGCACCTGATGATCCTCAACTGTCACTACCGCTCCCGCGTCTTTGGCCGCCTTGATGATAGTTTTTTCGTCCATTGGTTTGATGGTGTGGTTATTAATAACGCGGGTTTTGATTTTTGCCTTTTCTAGTTTAGCGGCCGCTAAAAGAGCGCTGTAAACAAGCGGGCCGCAGGTAATGATGGCGACATCCGGTTTCCCGCGAGACTCAAAAAACACTTCGGCCCGGCCAACCTTAAATGGTGTTTTGGCGGTAGTAAAAACTGGTGTTGGGGGACGACATAATCTTAGATAAACCGGGCCTTTTGTTTGGACGGCGGCCAGGGTGGCCTTTTTGGCTTCCATAGCGTCACAGGGATGAATAATGGTCATATTGGGGAGAGCCCGCATAAGAGCAATATCCTCCAGCGCTTGGTGCGTAGCGCCGTCAGCCCCAACGGAAACGCCAGCATGAGAGCCGACGATTTTCACGGGCACGTTATTATAGCAAATTGTTGTTCTAATTTGCTCCCAGTTACGGCCCGGACTAAAAATAGCGTAGCTCGCCATAAACGGAATTTTGCCGTAATTAGCCAACCCTGAAGCTACGGCCGCCATGTTTTGCTCGGCCACGCCCATTTCAATAAACCGCTCGGGAAATTTTTTGACAAAAAGGTGTGTTTGCGTGGATTCGGTAAGATCGGCACAGAGAGCCATTACTTGCGGATTTTTCTCGCCAGCTTCAAGAAGCCCCTCACCGTAGCCCTTGCGGGTAGGCACCTGCTCTAAAACTTTGAAGTCAAATACGTTCACAATAAGCTGTACCCTTTGATTCACCATAATAGACTCCTCATTGTGGTGGTAAAAATGGATCAATATCTTCGGGCCGAAGAAGACGAACATCGTCAGCGGCCTTAGTCAAACCAAACGACTGGCCCTTAGCAATCCCAACGTACTGGACAACTTTCCCGAAAAACTGAACCTCCTCCACGGCCGCAACAAGATCTGTATCAGAACTCAAAAGATATGCTATATCATAGATGTCCTCGCGGGCAAAACGAATCATCTCAACCGCCAAGCGTACATCAACACCTTTTTCATGGAACGATTGATCGGGGTGTCGTATTA
>MGEP01000060.1:13025-13500 GCA_001791425.1 Candidatus Uhrbacteria bacterium RIFCSPLOWO2_02_FULL_48_12 | reverse complement strand
TGTTCGGTCGTGGCCATCTCTGCGGAGGGAGAAGTGACAATCAAGACCGGCGGCCTAACCATAATAAACAATCTTCCGCCAAGATAAACACCCACTAACAAAACAGCGGATATAGCGAGCGTCCGCCGCCAAAAAAATGGACTAATCCATAGGTCGCGCCAGCGCACCCGCGGTACAAATTGGGCAACCGGCACAATACTGTCGCGGCGCATGTTGATCCAGCTCTCAATTAGCGGCGAAGGTGGCAGGCCCAGCGCTTTGGCATAATGATAAATAAAATTTTTCTCGTAAACCAAACCGGGAAGATTTGCTAAATTTTCCTCCTCAATAGCCCTTAAATAACGTTCTGGAATATGCAGTCTGGCCGCATAATCAGCCAGGGCGCTATTCTTGGCCAGCCGCGCTTCGTGCAAAGCGGCGCCCACTGATTCATTGGTGTCAAGCATTGTTCGTCTAAATCCCCAAGGAGCGCAAG
>MGEP01000060.1:12873-13008 GCA_001791425.1 Candidatus Uhrbacteria bacterium RIFCSPLOWO2_02_FULL_48_12 | reverse complement strand
CCGCGAGCTCAACATATTAAACCTCATTCTCTTCCTCGCTATTATCTTCTTCTGCATATTGCTCATTAACCTCATCGTCATTATCACTACTATTTAGAATATCATTATCTACTCGACTAATCAACACGTCCCGGG
>MGEP01000060.1:12556-12806 GCA_001791425.1 Candidatus Uhrbacteria bacterium RIFCSPLOWO2_02_FULL_48_12 | reverse complement strand
GGCATAACCAACTTTGAGGCGCCGCTGAAGAAAAGAGGCCGAGGCCTTGCCTGCCTGAATCACCGTGGCCTCAGCTTCACCCAGCAGAGGATCGTCATCGTAGCTCGCAGAAGAGCCCCAAATTGCGCCGCTTTGTTTGGTGGTTACTTCGGTCACATACTCGGGCGCGGCTTTGGATTTCAAAAATTCCACCACCCGGCCAATCTCATCGTCGCCAACCAGCGCCCCCTGCAGCCGTTTTGGCTTGGTG
>MGEP01000060.1:11588-12518 GCA_001791425.1 Candidatus Uhrbacteria bacterium RIFCSPLOWO2_02_FULL_48_12 | reverse complement strand
CAGCTTTTCCGCTCCGCCCGTGTCTAGAATAGTGCGCGAATCCATAAGCGAAGCCACGGCAAAAGCGATGCGCGCCGTAATGTTCGCCTTAATAAGGCCGGTGATCACATCAACGGACGGGCGCTGGGTGGCTAATATAAGATGAATGCCCACGGCTCTAGCCATCTGGGCCAAACGAATAATCGCCCCTTCCACCTCTGACGAAGCGGCCACCATGAGGTCAGCCAATTCGTCAATGACCACTATAATATAAGGAAGTTTCTCTGAAATATGCCGGTTGTATGACTGCACATTGCGATCGCCGGCCGCGGCCAGAAGATTAAAACGGCGATCCATTTCTTTAATCAGCCACTTTAGGGCATTGACCGTGGCCGGCACTTCAGTAACAACCGGCGTTAACAGATGCGGGATATGCTGATAGGTCGGAAACTCCACGCGTTTTGGGTCAATTAAAATAAATTTCAAATCGCTAGGGTTGTTTTGATAGAGAAGCGAGAGAATAATGCTGTTCAGGGCCACTGACTTTCCCGAACCCGTGGCGCCAGCCACCAAAAGATGGGGCATCCTTTCCAAATCCACCACCCACGCATTGCCGGAGACGTCTTTGCCTAAAGCCAGCATTAAACTGGAACGGCGTTTTTGAAATGCTTCTGATTCCAAAATTTCGCGAAGGTGCACGGTGGCTACTGACTGATTCGGCACTTCAATGCCAACCAGAGAGCGGCCGGGGATCGGCGCCTCAATGCGAATAGGATGCGCGGCCAGAGCCAGAGCCAGATCGTTGCCAAGCGCGGTGATGGCCGAGAGCTTTACGCCGTCTTCGGGCTTCAGTGTATATTGCGTGACTGTTGGGCCAACGTTGATTTCTCCCATCTCCACTGGTATGCCAAAACTCTCCAAAGTTTTCTGAATGAGAAGTTTGTTGGCCCG
>MGEP01000060.1:10899-11576 GCA_001791425.1 Candidatus Uhrbacteria bacterium RIFCSPLOWO2_02_FULL_48_12 | reverse complement strand
CGTCGGCTCGCCCGTGCTCCCCTGCAGAAGCGAGAGCGGCATATCAATAGCTACTGGCTTGTAGTGCGAAATTGTGCTGGAGCCGCGGCGCGGCGATGACCTTGCTCCGGTGATGGGCAAGGTGCCCGGCACAGCTGAATCGTCAGGCCTAAAAACTTCAACGGCGCCATCGGGCCTCTCTGGCATGGGCTTTGACACAAAAGTCGGCGTTGATTCTTCGCGCGGTAAGGGGGTAGTCCGACGAGCTGATATTTTAGCGAAAAATCCGCGCCAAAAATCAAGGAGAAACTGGCCAAGCCGGCTTAGCGCTTTTAGAATTGGCGAAATCCATACTTCCAGCGGCGTGTCAAAAATTATCATGAGTGACGAGATAAGCAAAGCCGCGGCTAGCAGCCAAGCCGCCCAATAACCAAAAACGGTTTCCAAAGGATAGCGCAAGAATAGCCCAACATACCCGCCGCCAGCCCCGCCGACAGAGAGCCCCTTAGCCGCCTCCAGCGGAATAAAAAGATCAGTGATAGCCAAGGTGCTCAAGACAAAAAAGCTAAGCCCCAGCGTGATGATTCCTCGGCGGGGCGTCTTCTGGAGACGCATGGCCGCGATTGCTAAAAGATAGAAAGGCGCCAGCCACGCACCCCAGCCAAACATAATTTCTAAAACAGTATTCAAAAAACGGC
>MGEP01000060.1:9638-10891 GCA_001791425.1 Candidatus Uhrbacteria bacterium RIFCSPLOWO2_02_FULL_48_12 | reverse complement strand
CCGGCGAGCTCCAACAAAGAAAGGGCGCTGACTCCGGCCAAAGCCAACAAGCCGATAACAACCAGCCCCTCGGCCGTGCCCGGCGAAAAGTGGCGTCCTCTGGCGCGCACCGGGCCGTCATTGTCTTGTTTTTTGGAACCATTAGGCATACCCTGCACCTTTACGGCGTTAGCGTTCTAGTGCCTGTCTGGGAACGTAGTGACGGCTGGAAAACTTTCATGGCTTTGATTAGGGAAATTTATAACATTTTCTTATACGACTTCCGGTAAATTTAATAAGATCCAAATTATTTAATTAATATAAACGAGGACAAAGATGCGCTTATGTCTTCTTTTCTTACTGGAATGCCATTTTGTAGCTCTAGAGACACATTGATTGACAATCTTTTGCCATTAATAGACAAAATATAGCTTCTTTCGTCTTTCATGCTCAATACATCTTTTGCCATTTGCTCGGCACTATACACGTCGACCGTTCCAATCCTTACATAAGAATCAGCACTATTCTCCTCATAAATTTGAAGTACCGGAGTTACTCCACAAAGCATGGCTGTTTTTTGCAAATTTATCAATTTCCCACAAAAAACATCGGGATCCACTGGATAGACCGACAGCTCATAAACAGCATAACCGGCTCCCCGAGAAGTATTCTTGACTACCCATTCAGGTGGATATTTGAATTCAAGACCATATTCCTCGTTGCGATAGGTTTTCCAATCCGATATTGTTATTGACGAAGTCAAAATGAGCGTGGAAAGTATTTGGTGGGCAATCGTGTTGTTCCCTTCAGGGGTTAAAATATATTTATTGTATGGCTGGGAATCTGTTGGCAGAGAAATATTGAGTATTGTGTCTCCATGCGCAATGAATACCTCTTCCCATATAGAATCATCAACCCCACTAATTCCATAGATTTCATAGGCGTCATACTGTCCAATTTTGGTTGGGAACTCCTTATCAATACTTTCCGCCATTCCTCCATCAAACATTTGCTTAAAGACCTTGTCTACATATTCCTTGGCTGAATATTTTTCTGGATTTTTCTCAACAGAAATTTTGATTGGATAACTTAGTTGCTCCGTTGACTCCAATGACGTGGTGTTGATTATAATCTCCGAGGTATCGCTGGAAAATTCACTATTGGATTGTGTCTCGACTCGCCATGTCGGAGGATGTAAAATCGAATAGCCATACTTTTCATTACTGTAAATCTGCCACCCATCCGGGGTTTTTGGAACTACTTCCTTGGGCACG
>MGEP01000060.1:0-9628 GCA_001791425.1 Candidatus Uhrbacteria bacterium RIFCSPLOWO2_02_FULL_48_12 | reverse complement strand
GTGTTGTTGGGAGCAGTGAATCTTGCGCCTGTTGGAATTCGACACCCAATAAAAATGATATTGCAAAGACAACTAACAGCAAGACCAAAGCTAATAATTTAGAAAACCATGTCACTTTGTTCCAGGCTAAATTCATGTATAAATTATAACACAAAACGCCCTTTCGGGCGCCCTTCTGACTCAAAAATGTGCCACTCCCAGATGCCCTACCTATTTTCGTAACTTTAGAGCTTTTTTGGACAACCCAACGTGAGCTCTGAAACTATTGGCCGAAATGATGCGGGGCATTATTTTAATTATATCACGCACGGTCTTCACTGCGATACTGTAGAGCTTCGGCGATGTGCCCTGGCGCGATTGATTCACTCTTCGCCAAATCAGCGATCGTGCGAGCTAGTTTTAAGACGCGATAGTAAGCGCGGGCCGAAAGATGCAGACGATCAACAGCCGAGTGCAAAACAGAACTCGCCGAGGGCGCCAGGGGGCACCACCGCCGCGTCTGCTCACTGGACATTTCTGAATTGGTAAAGAGTGCGGTGCCCTGAAAACGCTCCTGTTGAATAGATCGCGCGCTGGCCACTCTCGCCCGAACAGCTGATGACGGCTCGGCCAAGGGTTCTTTGCTTAATTCTTCAACTGTCAGGCGCGGCGCGGAAACATGCAGATCAATACGGTCAAGCAAAGGCCCGGACACACGGCGCTTGTATTGCAAAAGCTGGGTTGGAGTGCAGATGCAGGGGTGTTCAGGATCAGTTGAATAGCCGCACGGGCATGGATTTTCCGCGGCCACCAGCATAAAACGAGCGGGCATGTTCATGGTGCCGGCGGCTCGGGCAATACTCACGGTGCCGTCTTCCAGCGGCTGGCGCAGGGCCTCTAAAACGTGACGCGGAAACTCCGGAAGTTCATCCAAAAACAGCACGCCACGGTGGGCCAAACTGACCTCGCCCGCTCGGGGGATGGCTCCGCCGCCAACCAGGGCCACGTGCGAGCTTGTATGATGCGGACTCCTAAACGGACGCTCGGAAATCAAGGGTGCGTTTTCCGGCAGAGCCCCAATACTGCTGTAGATTTTGGTAACCTCCAGCATCTCTTTTTTGGTGAGAGGCGGCAAAATAGTAATGAGAGAGCGAGCGAGCAAAGTCTTGCCTGCGCCGGGCGGGCCCGAAAGGCGCACGTTGTGCCCGCCGGCCGCGGCAATTTCCATGGCTCGCTTGACATGATCCTGCCCCTGCACATAAGCAAAATCATAGGAAGATTGAGGACCGCTTTCACTATTCAAGTCATAAACTGTTGGAGGAATGGCCTGAAATTGTACTTCGTCAATCAAATGCCTCACCACCTCCATTAACGAGCCAGCTCCATAAACCACCAAGCCGTCAACCAAAGCCGCTTCTGCGGCATTGGCTTTGGGCACCACAATGGCTTGAAAATTTTTAGCTTTGGCCAAGAGAGCGGCCGAGAGCACGCCGGTTATTGGTCTTAGGTTACCGTCAAGGGCGAGCTCCCCAAGAAACATTATTTGTTCAAACGGAATTTTTGGCTTGAGCTCTTGAGAAGCAATAAGAATGGCTAGGGCCACGGGCAGGTCATAAACCGGACCGGCTTTTTTAACGTTGCCCGGCGCCAAATTAACCGTAACACGCGTGGCCGGAAATTTAAGGCCGCTATTTTTGATGGCGGAGCGTACTCGCTCTCTCGCTTCCTGCACCGATGCATCGGGCAGGCCGACCACTAAAATATTCGGCAAAGATCGGCCAATGTCGGCCTCCACTTCAACAATGGTGGAATCCATTCCCACGACGGCGGCTGAATAAACCTTGGCAGACATAACAATAATAATTACTAATTTCTAAGCACTAATCTCTAAAGCCATACGAAATATCGTTGATCGCGGAAACGAACAATTTTCGTACCTTTCGTATTGTTTCGTAATTCCGTAAGTATAATTAGTCATTTGAGCTTGAACATTAGACACTTAAAGATTAGGGATTCATATATTACTCTGTTCTTGTCGCTTTGGCCATCTGTATCTAATAATAACACCCACAACACCAATGACAATCAAGACATCGGCTAGATTGAACGATAATCCGCCAATCAGCCGCAAGGTATCAACAATGTGCTCGTATCTAAATTTATCATAACTATTGGAAGCAATGCCAAAAAGAGCGCCCGCCAGGAGGGCACGATTGACCGGCGAGGTTTCACTCCAAATCAAAATAGCCAGCACCGCGACAAGCGCCACGGCCAAAATAAAAAATATGGAATCCACCACCACAATTCCCAACGGCCCGCGTGCGTTAACTCCCGGCTCAAAAGAAAGCACGCCCTTGATTAAGGGCGTTGACCTGGCTGGCTCTGCTATGGCTAAGGCCTTGGTGACGCGATCGGCTAGGGCGCCGATCGCTAGAACAAAAAAAGGAAGCACAATTTCGCCGCCGCGAACTAGACTCGGCTCTTCATTGTCTCCTTGCAATTGACGCAAGAGCTGGAAGCTGGACGGGCGAGTAGCCGCCGTTCGTCAATGGGCTGTTCGCAGTATTTGCAAATTCCATAGGTGCCGTCTTCCAAACGGGCGAGGGCCGAACGCACGTCGCGCAAAGACGACTCTAAGACTTCCTTGACAGAAAGATCGGTGGTGAAAGCGGCCACTTCGGCGCTGTTCTCGTCTTCATCACTGCCGTAATCAGGCGGCGTCAGCTGATATTCACCATCACTCGGCTCGCTCTGACCGGTTAAATCTTCTATTTCCTGCTTCAACTGACCTTTTTTATCCAGCAGATTCTCTCTAATAGTCTCCAAAAATTGTGTGTCCATATTTTTAGGGGTGAATACTAAGATACAGCAGCCGTTATTGCCCGTCAATAGCCGCGGGCCATCCGACAAAAAGATCCCCAGAAATGACTTGAGGCGCACCATGGCGCCAATTATTTTAAAATATATGCGCTGGTGCGCCTCATAGGATCGAGGCGCACCTTGTCACCGCCCGAAGGCAGCGAACAAAGATATAAATGCTTTGATCCGTGACGCGCTTTTCCCGCCTAAAAAGTGCAACCCCGCTACCGCACCTTGTGGTACCCCTGGCCACCCGAGAGTAACCCGATAGCACCTTTCGCCCCCAGCAAAGGCGGGGGACGGTTTTTGTTTTTTGTTTATAGGCAGGTAAGGGGACGAGTTAACCTTACCTCTAACGGTAGAGTAGGGGGAGCAATGACTCCATCCCGCAAATGCGGGATTGAATCATGGCTCCACTTTATAAATGAACTTCTTAATATCTAAATAATATTATAGCACACAATATAAAATAAAACAATGTCTTATTTATGCTTTAATTACAAGCAAAATAAACAATTCTCTTGACTTGAGGTTATCCCAAGAACGCTTATTCAATAAATTATACCCAGACTTATCCACACCCTCATCTGGATAACTTTAATTTCGTCCGTAAGAACTCCGCGCGGTCTTGCCGCGCGGATGAATTGCGGAAAACGAAATTAACCCCTCACCAATTTTGCCCTTGTTTGCCGGTAAAAGAGTGAAGGGGGGGCAGGTTATTGCAAGCGCTCCGAAGCGCGTGGCCGAATAGGCCATCCCAAAGTGTGGGCGAAGCGCTTCGTCTCGATAGGCATATAAAATTGGTGACGGGGTAATATTAAAATATGATACCCTGTTAGCGCCTTAATACTGACGGTGATGTCCGCCCCGGCGGTCATGTGGAGCGCCTCGGCCGCGAGGCCTTGGCGGTCCATCGTGCCGATCGCCGCGATGGGGCGGTGCGTCAGAAAACGGAGGCGGCGGCGGGAACGACTCGGCGGGCATGGCTTGCCTCATGGACAAATTAATGCGATTCATGTCGTCTATCTCAATCACCTTAACGGTGACTGGTTGACCCACCTTCACGATATCGCTCACTTGATTGACACGATAAGGAGCGAGTTCAGAAATATGAACGAGCCCTTCTTGCTTGGGCAGAATTTCAACAAAGGCGCCAAAATCCATGAGGCGCGTGACTACTCCCTGATAAATTTCTCCAACTACGACTTCGCGCGTCAGCGACTTTACCCATTCCACCGCTTTGTCCATACCCTCTTTGCTGGCGGAACAAATGAAAACTGTGCCGTCCTGTTCAATATCAATGGAGGCGACACCGGTCTTGTCAATAATTTCATTGATCACTTTTCCGCCCGGGCCGATAACATCACGAATGCGCTCTGGATTAATATGAATGGTAACGATGCGCGGAGCAAAGGGCGAGAGTTCCGACCGCGGTTCAGTAATGACTTTAGTCATCTCTTCTAAAATTTTCAGACGCGCGGTTTTGGCGGCCGCCAAAGTTTCTTCCACTATCTCTTGACTTAGTCCGTGCGTCTTGGTATCCAACTGCACGGCCGTGATACCGTCTTTAGAACCAGCCACCTTGAAGTCCATGCCTCCTTTGCCGTCTTCCAGATCTTGAAGATCAGTCAAAATTTTGTAGCGGCCTTGGTTATTGGAAGCCAGACCCATGGCAATGCCGGCGATCGGCGTTTTGATCGGCACACCGGCATCCATTAACGACAAGGTAGAGCCGCAAGTGGAAGCCATTGACGAAGAACCGTTTGAGCTCAACACTTCAGAAACCACTCTCACCGTGTAAGGAAATTCTTCCTTGCTTGGCAGTACCGGCAACAGCGCTTTTTCGGCCAAAGCCCCGTGCCCGATCTCGCGGCGCCCGGGCGCGCCTACTCTCCCCACCTCGCCCACTGAATACGGCGGGAAATTATAATGATGCATGTATCGCTTCTTGCCGCTTTCTTCCATGGTGTCTAATTGCTGTTCATCACCAGGAGAACCCAAGGTCACGGCCGAAAGCACCTGTGTCTCGCCGCGAGAGAATAGCGCCGAGCCATGGGTGCGCGGCAACACGCCAACCTCAACTGACAATGGCCTTATTTCTGTCAGTGCCCGCCCGTCTGCCCGACGGCCTTCCTCAATAACCAAACGTGAAACTTCATCCTCCACAATACCCTCAAAAAGATCCAGGGCAATTTTGCGCTTCTCTTTGCCTATCTGTTCCTTCATCAAAAACTGATCCAGTTCGGATTTAAGATCCTCCAGAATCTCCTGACGCGCGTGCTTAGTCACCTGCGCGCCGTTGAAAAAACGATTATGCAATTGCTCCACCGACCATGTTCTGACTTTATTAGCCACTTCCTCTTCTAATTCCAGCTCTTCACCGGCAAATACAGATGTATCAAGCTTGGGGCGCCCGTACTCACGCGACAGTTCAGAAATGAGATTTAAAACCGGACGCATATGCTTTTGCCCAAAAAGCACGGCTTCCAAAAACACCGATTCCGGAATCTCTTTGGCTCCGGCCTCAAGCATCAAAACTTTATCCGCCGTGCCGGACACCACTAAATCAAGCTCGCTCTTTTGGCGCGCTTCATAGGTGGGGTTCAAGACCCACTCGCCATTGATCCGGCCGACGCGAATGCCGGCCATGGGCCCAGCCCATGGAATATCGGAAATGGTTAGGGCTAACGAGGCCGCCACTAATGACGGAATATCTGAATCATTTTCTCCATCAAACGAAAGCACGGTTAAAACAATCTGCACGTCGTTTCTAACGCGCTCGTCAAAAAGCGGACGAATGGAGCGATCTACCAATCGTCCGGACAAAATGGCCTCGTCAGTCGGCCGACCCTCGCGTTTGATAAATCGCGAACCCTTAATTTTGCCGGCGGCGTACAACCGTTCTTCGTAATCAATGGTCAAGGGGAAATAATCAATGCCGTCTCTCACTGTTTTGCTTAAAACCACGGTTGCCAAAACGACCGTGTCGCCATATTGCACCACGGCTGAAGCATTGGTTTGCTGGGCTAGGCGCCCCAGCTCAACGGCCAAAGTCCGGCCAGCCCATTGAATCTCTCGCCTGATTGGCGACGCTGTATTTGTCGTGTCCATGAAAATCCTTTCTCGCCATCCGCCTAACTGCTGATTACCCGCCGTCACTAGTACCTATCTGGCCGCTCCGCCCAAGCGAGGTGAAAAGATAGCTACCAACAACGGCAAAATGAAAATCAACTTAGGTAAATAGCGTTAAATAATTATTAATGATTATGAAGAAGCAGACTTACGCAGATTAATCAAAAACTGCCGCTTGTTCGCGCTCAAATCAATGACATCGTCAGCGGCTTCTTTTAGCCGCGCGGAAGTTGTTTCGCCAAAAGCCGCCACTTCAACCAACTGTCCTTGAAACTGCAGATACTGCACCAAGGGCACAAAGTCGCCGTCGCCGGTCACCAGCACCACCACGTCCAGCTTTGGCGCAATGGTGATAGCATCAACGGCAATGCCAATGTCCCAGTCTGCTTTTTTGACGCCGCCGGCAAACACCTGCAGTTCTTTCATCTTCACTTCAAATCCTGATTTATCAAGGGCCTCAAAAAATGTCTGCTCTTCGGTGGAACCAGACTGAATAACATAGGCAATGGCGCGAATCAGCCGGCGGCCGTCCACGGCCGCTTTTAACACCTCTTTAAAATTCACCCGCGCGCCATAAAGATTTTTGGCGCTGTGATACATGTTGGCCACATCAACAAAAACCCCGATGCGCTGTTCTTTGTTCTTGATCATACCCCCACACTAGTCCGGCCCAGACCAGAATGTTTTGTTCGCTGTGAATTGGTCAGTGTCATAGAAGAGTTGTTAGAGAAAAAGTGCTCAACTAGTAGTGGGGGCACACCACTACTCAACCTCCGCTGTTTCTTCGACGATTGAAGCCAGCGGTTCCTCGGGCAGAATTTCATCAACCAACGGCTCCTTTTTCTCGTAACGCTTGGCGATTTTGAGCTTCAGGCGTTTTACTAAATTTTCAAAGCTGTCTGGATTCTCCCGTTCAAGATAACGAAGCAAGCGCCGACGTTCGCCCACTTTCTTCAATAATCCGCGGCGCGAAGAAAAATCTTTTTTGTGAGTTTTTAAGTGTTCCGTCAACTGCCTAATCTCTTCAGTTAAAATAGCAATCTGCACTTCGGACGAACCAGTATCATTTTCATGGATGGCGAATTTTTTAATGATCCGCTCCTTAATTTTTTTGTCTAGCATATTTTCTCCCGCGCCACGCCGAGCGGCCCCGCCCCGCGGGGAGTGCCAAGCGTTCGTGATTAACTATTTAAGGTGAAAAGAGTGTAGCAAAAGAAGCTCCAAGTGTCAATGACCTGGATTCAATTGGCAAAATTAACGGAAGTGTCGTACAATAAAAGAATATGGAAACTGGTCTCAATCTCAAAACATATCTCCATGAATTTCTGGAGCACTTGGAGATAGAGAAAAATCGCTCTCGGGCGACAATTCAAAACTATCGCTTTTATCTTGAACGATTTACTGGCTGGGCAAGTGAGCATCGCGCCACCAAACCCGGGCATATTACCGCCGAGCTTATCCGCCAATACCGACTTTGGCTGAACCGCCTGACCGATGCAAGGGGCGAGCCGCTTAAAAAAAATACCCAAAATTATCACTTGATTGCCATCCGCTCATGGCTGAAGTACCTCGCCAAGCGCGATGTCCCAACGCTCGCCGCAGAAAAAATTGAGCTCATGAAAACGCCGGAGAGGCAAGTTGAATTTTTAGATGGCGACGATCTAAGGCGCCTCCTCAATGCGCCTACCAAAATTGATGAGCCAGAAATTATCCAAAAACGCGATCAAGCCATTTTGGGAACGCTCTTTTCAACCGGGCTACGCGTTTCAGAACTCGCCAATCTAAAAATTGAAAACATAAACCTGGAAAAGCCGCCCAAAGATATGCTCACGGAATTCACCGTGCGCGGCAAGGGCCGAAAATTACGCGTGGTGTTTTTGTCTGCTGACGCGCGCGAACTATTAAAATCTTATACGGTTCTGCGCCGCGATGTTTCTCCTTATCTTTTTATTCGCCACGACCGCGCCCGCAAAAAACAAACCGAGCGCGAGAAAAAAGAAGGCGGCGCGCCCCTGACGCCGCGCAGTATTGAACGCACTGTCAAAAAATATGCTAAGGTGGCTGGTATCACTAAAAAAGTAAGTCCTCACACCCTTAGGCATTCCTACGCCACCGACCTATTGCAGGGCGGGGCAGACATCCGCTCAGTGCAGGCCCTGCTTGGCCACGCCTCAATCACTACCACGCAAGTCTATACCCACATCACTGATCCGCACTTGAGGGAGGTGCACAAAACATTTCATAATAGAAAGAAGGGGTAGCCCAATCTACAATATATCTATATAATAGCCGTAATTATGCCCCCGATAGTTTCCGCCCATGGCGGATCCGCCTCGGGCGGACAACTTGCCCCGTTACACATGGCCCCCGGTAGTTTCCGCCCATGGCGGATCCGCCTCGGGCGGACAATGGACCCCGCACCAAAATTAATATGTCCCTATAGTTCAAAGGATAGAACGCCTCCCTTCTAAGGAGAAAATCTAGGTTCGATTCCTAGTGGGGACAAATTGAGTCAGGCGGGGGGACTTCCTCGTCCCGACCTTACGTCGGGGCGAAATGCGCTGTGCCCCGTAGTAAGCTTTGCTTTACTACTGGGGTTCGGACTAATTCAAGAATACTGCAGAGGTTTACAAAGAACAAAAAAGGATCGGAGAAATGGAAATTTTTCCATGGCGGAAATAAAGCATTTTGCTTATTTACAAACAATTGAAGCTCTTAGTCAATTTTTTATGCCCCCAAAAAAACCTTGGCAAACACTTAGCTCGCGGACAGTCTATAAAAACAAATGGATTCGCGTGCGCGAGGATCAAGTCATTCGGCCAAATGGCCAGCGTGGCACTTACGGTGTGGTGGAATCTTCTCCATCAATATGGATCATCGCTCTCACAACCAAAAAAGAAATTTATCTAGTGCGGCAGTACCGCTATCCCACCAAGGTATGGTCATGGGAAATCCCCTCGGGCGGCAGTGACGGACAGCCGCTTTTGGCCGCCGCCAAGCGCGAGCTTTGGGAAGAAACCGGGCTCAAGGCAAAATACTGGACCAGCATTGGCAAATTTCAATCCGCGAATGGAATATCAAATCAGTGGTGTTATGTCTTCATTGCCAAGGGGCTCAAACAAACAAACTCACACAAACAAAAAGACGAGGGCATTACTGGCCTCGCAGTGATTCCATTTACTGACGCACTCAAAATGATTAAACAAAAAAAGATTACTGATGGGCTATCTGTGGCGGCTTTAATGAAAGCCGCCCTGCACTTGAAACTGATTAACGATTGAAAAATTCACGCGATCAACCCGCTAAAAATGTAACCGCGCTAAGAATTTATAATTCTTGCTCAATTGCCAAAAGACGATTGAACTTGGCCACTCGCTCGCCGCGAGCTGGCGCGCCCAGCTTGAACCCGTCCGCGCCTACACCATAAGCCAAATCGGCAATAAAATCATCGTCAGTTTCGCCGCTGCGGTGTGAAACGATAACTTTCCAGCCATATTCGCGCGCCTGCCGCACGGCCGTCAGCGTTTCTGTCAGCGTACCGATTTGGTTTGGTTTAATAATGATAGAGTTAATGCTATGATGCTCAACCGCTGTTTTCATGCGCTCCACATTCGTCACTGTCAAATCGTCGCCGCAAATAAGACCGCTCGGCCAGTCT
>MGEP01000059.1:13094-14240 GCA_001791425.1 Candidatus Uhrbacteria bacterium RIFCSPLOWO2_02_FULL_48_12 | reverse complement strand
GATTAAGTACTAAACTAAGATCGCGCGGTACGGTGAGATTAATTCTACTCTTAATTGTAGGCATATACATGCAATGATTAATAATTTAGAATAGCATAAGTGTACCACTGGTGTAACATTGGGTCAATAGCCGTTTATAGCTTATAGCTTATAGCCCCGCACCGGATCTCGCTGACGCTTGATCGGTACGGGGTAAACTTATGGTTTATTGCTTTTACCTCATCACCTTATCCGCAATAATTGGAATTTCTTTTGTAAAAAAACTTTTTACTTTTTTCCAAGTGGCGTCAAAGTATATTACTGGCTCGGGGTCGCTTTCTGCGTCAATAAAGTAGACTAAGGCTTTTAAAATATGGTGATAATTGTGAGCTACTGTCGGATATTGAATTTTCAACCGTTTGATAGTTTTTTCTAGCGGCTCAAGATTGTGCGCGCACCAGTAGAGGTCAAAAAAATCGCGCTTCCTGCCGCGCTGGGACACGGCGATAATTTTCATGACCGCAATATCAAGCGGCGACAAAATGCGAACAGTACCGTAAAATATTGGTTTTTGCTTAGGAACAAAAAATGGATAGGCGATAAAACTGACTTTTGCCCTGAAAAGCTCTCCATAAATAGTATTATTTTCCTCCACAATGACGCGCCAGTCACTTTCGCCGACAAAACTAGCGATCAATTTTTTTACATTAAATTCCTTATCCTCTGTGAAAAAATCTAAATCAATGGATTTGCGATTGCCCGTCTGAAGGGCTAGGGCAGTTCCACCCGCCAAATACCACCTTGATTCCCTAAGCCATTTATTTAAAGACAAATAATCCAACGCTCTTCTGGTCTCGGACGGCAAAATGTCAAAATATAGATCTATTTGTTTTTTAGCAGTAAGAGCCATAAGTTTTTTGTGCGCGGACGCAAGCATCTTGATTTAGAAATAACTTTCTTCAAAAGGGCTCTGTCATAATGTTCTAAAACCCAGCGCGCTTCTTTATCGCGCCCAAAATCAGCCACGCGCTCAATAATGTATTGCGCGTTTTTTTTAACATCAATTTTTTTAGGATCAGTGTCCCAAAACAACGCTTGCCTGAATTTCATATTGATATTATAGCAAAATTTTTCATAATTTACAAAAAATACCTTAAAGCTTATAGC
>MGEP01000059.1:1155-13053 GCA_001791425.1 Candidatus Uhrbacteria bacterium RIFCSPLOWO2_02_FULL_48_12 | reverse complement strand
AACTCTATGAGCGTTCTGACGCCAAAGCCCGTGGCACCGAGCGGCACCGAGGGAAAAGTTTCTTTTTCTGCCCAAGCCGGGCCGGCGATGTCTAGATGAGCCCATGGGGTTTCGCCGACAAATTCTCGGAGAAATAGCGCGGCCGTGATTGAACCAGCGCCATGACCGCCGCCGATATTTTTTATGTCCGCCACTTTGCTTTTAATAAGCGGCTGATATTCTTTAACTAGTGGCATCTCCCAAACATGCTCGCCGGCTGATTCAGCGGCTGTTGTTAGTTGTTTTGTTAATGGTCGGCTGTTGCCGAATAGGCCGGCCACTTCTTCGCCAAGCGCCTCAATGCAGGAACCAGTGAGCGTGGCTAAATCAACAATTGTATTAGCTCCTTCTTTCACCGCAAAAGACAAGGCATCGGCGAGCGCCACTCTTCCTTCGGCATCAGTATTTAATATCTCAATAGTTTTACCATTCATGGCGCGGGCGATGTCGCCGGGCTTGGTCGCTTTACCAGAGGGCATATTTTCAGTGCAAGGAATTACGCCATGAACTTCAACTTTCGGCTGAACCGCGTCAAGTTTAGAAAAAACAGCAAGCACGGCCGCGCCTCCAGCCATATCTGTTTTCATGCTTTCCATGTGCTTTGCTGGCTTTAATGATAAGCCGCCCGAATCAAAAGTGATGCCCTTACCAACCAAAAAAACTTTTTTGGATTTCTTAACCTTTGGATGGTAAACTAAATGAATGAAATATGGTGGAATGTCAGAGCCCTTGGCCACAGCCAAAAACGCACCCATGCCTCTTTTGCGCGCCTCTTTCTCGTCAAAAACTTCCAAAGAAATTCGTTTTGAACTGCTCGCGATATTTTTCGCCACATCCACAAGATGCTGGGGAGTCATGTCAGAAGCCGGAGCATTCACAAGATCGCGAGCAAAAATTGCGGCTTCGGCATTCAGACGCCCTTCGGCAATACCGGCTTCAATTTGTTTGGCGCTTGCGGCGTCAGGCGCCAAAAGAACGACTTCTTCAACACGTCGTTTTTCATGCTCCTTTTGGGTTTCTTCTCCGTGATAAACTGTATAATGATAGCTCCCGAGCAACACTCCTTCGCTAATAGCTTTGGCTCGCTCATTAAACCGCAAGGCAGGCGCGCGTAATGCTTTGCCCACAGGAAACGACACAGACTTGGCGGCATATTCGTGAGAGCGCTTCACCGCCAAGGCCGCAGCTTGACGAGCCGTATCAATAGCGAAATTTTTCTCTTTGCCAAGCCCAACAAAAAGCACTCGTCTGGCGGGCAGGCGGCCATGGGTTTGCACGAGCAAAGTTTCGCGATCCTTCCCCAAAAACCCCTCGTCTTTCATGAGTGAGGTCACGATGCCCCCAAGGGCTTTGTCAATCTCGGCCGCCAGCCCTCGCAGTTTTTTTTCACCTTCAAAGATGACCACAGCCAAAAGGTCAGTTGGGTGCTTTAGGGGGTCGGTTTTAAGAACGCGGATGGTCATAAGTTGAGGAATATAGAATATGGAATATACCAGCCAAGGGCTGGTCCGCCTTGGGCGGAGAATTTTGAGTGTTGACTATCTTAGCCCAAAACACAAAGCCGCGCAAGGGCGACTTTAGCTGGTCCGTTTTACTATATCAACCTTTATCGTGTCTCCCTAAATAATGGTAAACCGTTCTGCGGATTAGTGGGTACGTAAATCGTGCCTTGCCTGTCTTTAAGGCCGGTCAAATAAAGATATTCAAGATACGACGACGTTAAACTTTCGCTGATGGTTTTCTGGGCGTCGCGCTGGCCTTGCGCTTCAATGCGTTTGCGCTCCGCTTCTTTCTTTTCTTTTTCCAAAACGAAATCATAGCGAGCAGACTCTTGCTCGGCCTGCAGCTTTTCTTCAATGCTTTTCGCCACTCTATCGGGCAACTTAACGTTTCTTAGCAATACTTCCTCAACAATTATACCGCGCGATTCAATTTTATCTTTCAACCCATTTTTGATTGCCCCAACAGCCTCACCTCGCTTTTCTGAATACAAAGATTTGGCATCATACTGCGCAACAATTTCCCGAATAATACTTCTAGTTTCCGGCCTAATAATAACCTCATCATAGTTTACCCCCAATTCGCGAAATACTTGAGGCGCGGTCTCTTCACGCAATTTGAATAAAACAGTTATGTCCAAGGCCACGTTAAGCCCTTCCTTGGTGAGAGCATCAATTGAGTCATCACGCAATCGCCGCCCCTCTTCTTTGACAATGCTCATGGTGTAATCTTGAGTTTGAATATTCATTTTAGTTACGACTGCCAAAGGAATCACAAAATGCAAACCAGAGCTTAGGGGTTTGTCAGAAACCTTGCCAAATAAATGGTAAACTCCAGTCGTGCCCGCGGGAATAACAACCAAAAAACGCGGAATAATAATGAGGGCAAAAATAATTAAGGCCGCCCATCTTAAGATGCGACCGACACGCGAGAAGTCAGGCATATTTACCATAATTTAAATTATGAAATTCCCAACAATTCTTTCAGCTTCCCTTGCTGAAAACCGACAATGATTTGTCCACCGACATCAATCACGGGCACGGCCAGCTGATCGGATTTCTTAATCATTTCTTGTTGGGCTACGGGGTCGCTGGTTACATCTTTTTCCACAAACTCAATGTTGTGTTCTTTAAAAAACGCCTTGGCCATCTTGCAGTAGGGGCAAGTGACGGTAGTATAGATAACAACAGTGTTTGTCATATTTTGAATAACATTTGGCAACATAATCGCCACTCTATTTTATGAATTCCTTTTATTTGAGTCTGTCCAATATTGCATTAGCCCACATTGACAGTTCTCGCGAGAGTAAATCTATGACAAGATTCCGATCGTCTTCCCCTAAACGATTACCATTGCCAATCAACTGTTTGAGCTCTATCAAAGAGCCTCTAACTCTATCACATGCCCCGTATATAGGGCTTTCTTTTGCTAAATCCCTGACACCAGACATATCCATTGTTGAGTCAGGACCACGTCGAAATTCTTTTACCATATTAAAAAATAATTAAAATATTAAATATCTATTTATAGTTCGTCGGTGCCTTATTGAGCCATAAGCTATAAGCCGTAAAGTTTTGATAAAATATTGCCAACGATTCATACTTTCCTTATGGCTTACGGCTAGCGAAGCGGTTACGGCTTTATGGCTCACTTGCGAAGCACGCTTTTCACCTTTTCTACAATATCACCCGGCGTAAAGTGCGCCTTGGGGAAATATCGGACCGTCCTAACTTTTTGTCCAATTTTATGAGACACCCCATAAGATCATTTCAGAAACCGCCCTATTCTCCGGCAAGGTCTAAATTACTTATCGCTCCGCTGTAATTCTTCAAACTCTTCCGGCGTTAACCTTTCTTGGATTTGATTATACAACTCCTCAACTTGCTTATAGCAACCACCGCTTCCTTGTAAAAAATCAGCAACATTTGCATTAACACCCTTGTCTGCCCGTTCATCTGCTAATGCCCTTTCTAAATTACGATCATAGGTGATAAAGAAATCACCTATTTCAGAACTTCCATATTTTTTTTCGTACCGATTCAGAGTTTCAAGTTTAGCTACTTGTTGCATTGTCCAACCAAACTTTTCCATTTGATCAGCAAAAATACGCCTCTTGAGCATTTGTGCTGCCGGTCGTTCCGGTTGAAGCTCATAAGACTGATGTTCTTTCATATAATTATATGCTTATAGTTTATAACCTTCGACCTTTGCATTTTGCCTTTTGAACTCTTTTATTTTCGTAAAACGCTCTTCACTTTCTCCACAATATCGCCCGGGGTAAAATGCGCTTTCACCAAGTAGCCGACCGCGCCGAGCTTTAATCCTTTTTCTACGTCATCGCGCTGGCCGAGGTTAGTCAGAAGAATAACCGGTATACTGGCGACTGACGCGTCTGCTTTTACTTTTTCAAGAATGCTAAAACCGTCCAGCCCGGGCAAAATAATATCCAAGAGCACAAGATCAGGGCGCCAGCTTTTAATTTTTTGCAAACCAGACTCGCCCTCAATAGCTGTCTCCACTACAAATCCCTCTTTAATGAGCTTGCGCTCCATGAGGTCGCGCAAAAATTGATCATCTTCAATAATCAATATGCGCGCTGATTGGCTCTTCGCTGGGCTACTGGCGCTGGGCGGAAGAATAGATATGGCCTCGCCTCCCTCGCCGGCCGCTGGCGGACCAGCCAAAACCTTACGAACTTTTTGCACCACCTCATCAGGAGAAAATTCGGCCTTAACCAAGTAATCGCGAGCGCCCAGTTTCAAGGCGCGATCAATTTCTACCGGCTGACCGGAATTTGAGATAATAATAACGGGCAACGTAGAAATCAGCCCATCGCTGTGCAGTTTTGCCAAAACGCCAAACCCATCCAGTTTGGGCATTAAAATATCAAGCAGAACAACCTCGGGCTTTATGGCCTTGATCTGCTCCAAGCCCTGCTCCCCGTCCCGCGCCAAAGACACCTCATATCCCTCGCGAGTCAGCTTGTGCTCAAGCACAGAAAGCAAGGCCTCTTCGTCTTCAATGATTAGAACTTTCACTGGTTTGCTCTTGGGCATATATTTAATATGGCTAATTTAGATAATATCTGGCTTAATTATAGCACCAACTGTTCATGCCTGCCAAATATGCGGTACTCATAGCGCGGCTGGTGTGATACACCGGCTGAATAATCAAGTGGGCTGACGGCGACGATAGCCAGTGCCGGCCGGAATTAAACGACCAATAATAACGTTTTCCTTTAAGCCATCTAGGGTGTCCACGCGACCAGTGATAGCCGCGTTGATTAAGACGCGGGCGGTTTCCTGAAAAGAGGCGGCGGCCAGAAAACTTTTGGTGGAGAGGGCCGCTTTGGTCATGCCGAGCAGTAGATCGTCGGTATCAGCCAGTTTGCCAGTGACCGCCGCGTTAGCTTCAGCAACCACCGAGCGTTCCACGATTTCACCCGGCAAAAGATTGGTGTCTCCGCCGTCTCTCACATAGGCGCGCGAGAACATCTGGCGGCAGATAATTTCAATGTGCTTGTCGTTCAGTCTTTGCCCTTGCGAAGAATAAATATATTGTATCTCTTTTATAATATAGCGCTGGGCTGACAGCCGCCCGCGCAGGCGAACTGTCTGCTGCAAATCAAGACTGCCATCAGTCAGATAATCGCCCACGGCCACGCTCTCGCCGTCTTTCACCAAAATTGAATAGCCGGGAGGCACCGCTAATTCCCTGACATTGGTGTCAGCGTTTTTTGCTTTGCCTCTTCCCCTGCCCTGGCCGCGCCCTTTGTTCTCCACCGGTTCGGCAGCAGTAATGCGGATTAATTTCTGGCCACGGGCTCCCGACCCGCCTGAACCGTGTTCATGGCGGCTGGCTTCATGTATAGAAACTGTCCCGGCAACATCAGCCATGAGCGCCGGGCGTTTGGGTGGTCGCGCCTCAAAGAGTTCTTCCACTCGCGGCAAACCTTGCGTAATATCTTCTTCGCTGGCCACGCCGCCAGTGTGGAAGGTGCGCATGGTGAGCTGTGTGCCGGGCTCGCCAATTGACTGCGCGGCAATGATGCCCACGGCTGTGCCCAAGGCAACCAAACGATTATACCCCAAATCAAGGCCATAACATTTTTGACACACCCCTCTTTTCAGGCGGCAAGTCAGCACCGAACGAGTAACCAGCATGGGCAAGACCAACGGCTTCAATAATTCAACATGGCTCGGCGTAATTAATTCGCCTGATTTCAAAATCACCTTGCGCGTTTTTGGATTAGTGACGCGCTGATTGCTGAACCGGCCGACCACTCTATCTTCCAAGGACTCGCCCATTGATTCTGATTCTGCTCTGGTAATCTCCAAACCTTCATCGTCACCGCAATCTTCCGCTTGAATAATGACATCCTGGGCCACATCAACCAAACGGCGAGTAAGATAGCCAGCGTTAGCGGTGCGCAGAGCCGTGTCCGAGAGCCCCTTGCGAGCGCCATGCGTGGAAATGAAATACTCTAGGACATCAAAGCCCTCTTTGAAACTGGCCTTGACCGGCAGTTCAATAATGTCACCGGCGGGATTAGTGACCAACCCCTTCATGCCCACAATTTGCGTCAGCTGTCCCCAAGAACCGCGCGCGCCAGACTCAATCATGGTAAAGACCGAACCGTCACGCGGTAGGGCCTGTTTTGATAAAGATATAATCCGATCTTTAACGGCCGTCCACAATTGAACAATCTGGCTGTGTCTTTCGTCTTTGGTCAAAAGACCGTCCGCATACTGCTGTTCCACTTCTTCCACCTGCTTAATTGTTTCTTCCATCAAACTCTTTTTATCGGTCAAGTGCGGCAAATCGTTCATCCCCCAAGACAAGCCCGACTGCGTTAAAGACTGAAACCCCAACTCTTTCATGTCGTCTAAGAGCGCGGCCGTACGCAAAACGCCCTCCCCTATCAAAGCGCGCTTCACTAGAGCACCCAATCCTTTTTTATCCATGACTTTGTTGCAATAGCGCAGACTGTCTGGCAAAACCTGATTGAAGCGCAATCGCCCGACAGTTGTCTCAATAATACCGCCGTCGTCAAGACGAACTCTGATCGGCTGTTTAAGAGAAATAATTCTATGATCATACGCGGCCGAGGCCTCATTGGCATTGGCAAAAGTTTTTAGAGAGCCGCCGGCGTTGGGTTCAAGCGAAGTCAAATAATATAAACCCCAAACAATGTCTTGGGTGGGCGTGGCCACTGGCTCTCCGTGGGCTGGCTTCAAAAGGTTTTTGCTGGAAAGCATAATTTCTTTAGCTTCCGTTTTGGCTTCCTCGGTCAAAGGGACGTGAACGGCCATCTGGTCGCCGTCAAAGTCAGCGTTAAAGGCCGGACAAACCAGAGGATGAAGCTGAATGGCCTTGCCTTCCACTAAAATCGGCTGAAAGGCCTGAATGCCCAAGCGGTGAAGAGTGGGCGCGCGATTCAACAGCACGTAAGCGTCTTTGGTAATTTCTTCCAGAATATCCCAAACTTCAGAGCGCCCGCTTTCAATGAAGCGGTTGGCGCTTCTGACGTTGTGCACAAACTCGCGCTTGATAAGCTGGGAGATGACAAAGGGACGGAAAAGTTCCAGGGCCATGCGCTTGGGCAGACCGCATTGGTGCATTTTTAAATTCGGACCAACCACGATAACACTGCGGCCGGAATAATCAACCCGTTTGCCTAAAAGATTCTGGCGGAATCGTCCTTGTTTGCCCTTGAGCATGTCGGCCAAGGATTTGAGCATGCGCTTTTGGCCGGTGGAGGCGACCACGGTTTTGCCGTGGCGCGCGCTGTTATCTATCAAAGCGTCCACGGCTTCCTGCAGCATGCGCTTTTCGTTGCGGGTGATGACTTCCGGAGCATTAAGTTCAATCAATTGCTTCAAACGATTGTTGCGGTTGATGACCCGACGGTAAAGATCATTAAGGTCAGAAGTGGCAAAACGACCGCCATCTAAGGGCACCATGGGTCGGAGATCCGGCGGAATTACCGGCAAAACAGTAACAATCATCCATTCTGGACGCAGGTGGTTGTGCTCCAAGCTCTTCATGAGTTTTAAGCGGCGGACAATTTTTTCAGCTCTGGCTCCGCTCACCTCGGCAAGTTCGCGCTCAAGTTTTGTAGCCTCAGCTACTAGATCAAAATTTTTCAACAGCTCATAGATGGCCTCGGCGCCAATAGACGCTTCAAACACATGCCCATATTTCAAAGACAAATCATGGTATGTGCTTTCGGCCACGATACGCAAGGGCCGAAGCTCTTTCAGCTCGCGGGTGGCCACAGCAAAGGCCTCTTCCAGTTCCTTGAACCGTGTATCGCGCATTTTTTCCAAAGCGGCGCGGCGGCCTTCCTGCACATTATCGCCAACAGCTTTAAGCTCGCGATGATATTCGGCTTCAATGGCTTTGCGCTTAGTTGAATACTCCTGTTTAACCTGCTCTAGGGTGGCGGCGCGCAAATCTTCATCAACGTGGGTGATGATAAAGTTCGCGAAATAAATAACCTTTTCCAAATTCTGGACGGAAAGATCCAAAAGCAGACCGATTTTAGAGGGCACGCCGCGCAAAAACCAAATATGCGAGACAGGGGCCTTGAGACCAATATGCCCCATGCGCTCGCGGCGAACGACTGAGCGCGTTACTTCCACCCCGCATTTGTCGCAAACAATTCCTTTATAACGAATCTTCTTATATTTTCCGCAATAACATTCCCAGTCTTTTGACGGCCCGAAGATCCTCTCGGAAAACAGCCCTTCTTTTTCCGGTTTTTGGGTACGGTAATTTACCGTCTCGGGTTTGGTCACCTCGCCATACGACCAGCGCTTCACCGCTTCGGGAGAAGCCAATTTTAATCTAATGGAGAAAAAATTTTGAGCCCTCGGCGGATCCATGGACATCATACGGTTACCTCTTCAGAATTATTAACCGGGGCTGGGCCAGCCGCCGTTGCTATTTCAGAAGCAGTCGGCTCGCGCACGATGTTACCATTTTCGTCCAGCAATTCCACATCTAAGCACAGGCCTTTAAGTTCACGCACCAAGACATTAAATGATTCCGGCACGTTCATTTTGCGAATGGCCTCTCCTTTAATAATGGCCTCATACGCCTTGGAGCGGCCCGGCACATCGTCTGATTTAATGGTCAAAATCTCCTGCAGGGTGTGGGCGGCACCATAACCTTCCAAGGCCCACACTTCCATTTCGCCGAAACGCTGGCCGCCAAATTGCGCCTTACCGCCCAGGGGCTGCTGGGTGATGAGAGAATACGGACCAATGGAGCGTTGATGTATTTTGTCTTCAACCATATGGTTGAGTTTCAGCATGTAAATACAGCCGACCGTCACTGGATGATCAAATGGTTCGCCCGTGCGGCCATTATACAAAGTCACCTTGCCGTCAGGCGGCAAACCGGCGCGCTGAAGTTCCTGGTGAATAGTATCCTCGGGAACGCCGTCCAGCGCCGGCGAGGCCACTCGATACCCTAGGACGCGCGCGGCAAAACCCAAATGCGTTTCTAAAATTTGCCCTAAGTTCATGCGGGAAACGACGCCCAAGGGAGAGAGAATAATATCAACCGGCGTGCCGTCTGCCAAAAATGGCATGTCTTCAACGGGCACAATCTTGGAGATGACGCCCTTGTTGCCGTGACGGCCAGCCATCTTATCGCCGACCTGAATTTTACGCAAATTGGCCACCGTCACCTGAACTGATTTGATGACTCCGGCCGCCAGTTTGTCTCCGTCTTCGCGCGAGAAAATTTTAACGTCCACCACCTTGCCATGTTCGCCGTGCTCCAGATAAAGCGAACTGTCGCGCACATCTTTGGCTTTGTCGCCAAAAATAGCGCGCAATAATTTTTCTTCGGCCGACAGTTCGGTTTCACCCTTGGGCGTGATTTTGCCGACCAAAATATCGCCCGACGATACTTCGGCGCCGATGCGCACAATGCCCTCCTCATCAAGATCTTTTAATTTTTCCTCGCCAATGTTGGGAATGTCTGAAGTGATGAGCTCCGGCCCGAGCTTGGTATCGCGAATGTCCACAATATAATCTTCAATGTGAATGGAGGTATAGCGATCACCGTGCACCAGCCGTTCAGAAATAATAATGGCGTCTTCATAGTTATATCCTTCCCAAGCCATGAAGGCCACGGTGACGTTCTGGCCCAAAGCGAGCTCGCCGCGGTCAGTGGAAGGGCCATCAGCCAAAGTTTCCCCCTTGACCACGCGCTGGCCCTTGGTGACAATCGGCCGCTGATTAATGCAGGTGGAAGCGTTGGAGCGAACGAATTTTGATAATTCATAAATATGCCGCTGGCCGCTCGCCTCCAAAAGAGCGATATGCTTGCCGTCCACTTCAGCAATTTCGCCGTCTTCGTCAGAAATGATTAAATGCCCGGAGTCATAAGCGGCCTTGGCCTCAACGCCCGTGCCGACAATGGGGGACTCAGGATTGATCAGAGAAACGGCTTGGCGCTGCATGTTCGTGCCCATGAGAGCGCGAATGGCATCATCGTGTTCCAGAAACGGAATGAGCGCCGTGCTTATGCTGACAATCTGCTTGGGAGACACGTCCATATAATCAATAGCGGCAACATTGTCCACGGACGGCTCGCCGCGACGGCGCACTTCGGCTTTCTCTTCCAAGAAATAACCTTCCGCATCCAGAGACGTTGTCGCGGCCGTCGTGGTATGACGCTCTTCGGTAAAAGCGTCCAGATAAACCACTTCATTGGTCACGCGCGGACGGCCGTTTTTATCTTTAGCCACTT
Organism: Candidatus Uhrbacteria bacterium RIFCSPLOWO2_02_FULL_48_12; assembly: GCA_001791425.1. Classification (GTDB taxonomy): domain Bacteria; phylum Patescibacteriota; class Patescibacteriia; order GWA2-46-9; family GWA2-46-9; genus GWA2-46-9. The sequence continues at coordinate 2,748 of MGEP01000059.1, read as the reverse complement.
TTCTAAATGGCGTTTCAATGAAGCCATATTCGTTGACGCGCGCATAACAAGCCAGGTGACCGACCAGCCCGATGTTTGGCCCCTCGGGTGTGGCAATGGGACAAATGCGGCCATAGTGAGTGGGGTGAACGTCGCGCACTTCAAAACCGGCGCGCTCGCGAGAGAGCCCTCCGGGCCCCATGGCCGAAAGGCGTCGCTTGTGCTCCAGTTCAGCCAAAGGATTGGTTTGATCCATAAACTGGGAAAGCTGTGACGACATAAAGAATTCTTTGATCGCGCCAATGACCGGCCGGGCGTTAATCAACCGGTTGGGGGTCAGAGTGGCGATCTCGGCCGTGCTCATTCTGTCTTTGACAATTCTTTCCATGCGTGTGAGGCCCACCCTAAAACGATTTTGAATAAGCTCGCCAATAGCCCGAATGCGGCGGTTGCCCAAGTGATCAATGTCATCCGGCTCTTCTTGGGTAACGTTTAGACGCATTATTTCTTTAATAATGCTTATTAAATCTTCCGGCCGGAGAACTCTGGTTTCTTTGGTGTTTGGCAAAACAAAATTGAAACGCTGATTTAGCTTATAACGGCCCACGCGACCGAAATCATAACGGTCAAAACGAAAAAACATGGAATGAATAAGGGCGCGAGCGTTGTCCGTGGTAGCAAGATCGCCAGGACGAATGCGTTTATATACCTCCAGCACGCCATCGGCCTCATTTTTGGCTATATCTTTTTGCAAAGTCGCTTCCAGATTGAACTGGTATTGCTCGCCGGGAAAAAGCGCGCGCAGTTCGTCATCAGTGCCGTGGCCAAAGGCGCGCAAGAGCGAGGTCACAACAACTTTACGCTTGCGGTCAATCTTCACCCAAACAACGCCGGATGGATCGGTTTCCATTTCCAGCCAAGCGCCGCGATTGGGAATAATTTTGGCGCCATAATACCGCCGCCCCCGCCAAGTCTCGGAAGTGAAAAATACGCCGGCCGAGCGAATGACCTGCGAAACTACCACTCGCTCAATGCCGTTCACCACAAAAGTGCCGCGCGGCGTCATCAATGGAAAGTCCCCCAGATAAATTTCCTGTTCTTTCACTTCTCCGGTACGGCGATTCATCAACTTTGCGTTCACGCGAAGAGGTGACTCAAAAGTCACATTCTTGGCTTTGCTCGTCACCTCGTCAAATTTTGGTTCGTCTAAATAATAATCGGTAAAATAAAGCTCCAGATCGCGGCTGGTGAAATCTTTAATAGGAGAAATCTCGTCAAATAATTCATGCAGTCCATCTTTTAAAAACCACTCATAAGACTGCTTTTGAATAGCAATGAGGTCGGGCAAAGGCGCGGCCTCATGAAGTTTGGTAAAAAAGGTTCGCGCGCTCGCCATAATTAAAAGTATTTTCGTTGGATATTAGACTCCCGCCGGACCAGCGATCGCCTTATTGGCGTGGGCGATTTTTTTAATGGTTGCGATTATGATCATGGTGTCAAAGTTTTTAAAAAATTAATGAGTAAACCCCGTTAGAGAACTCGCCTGGGGAGACTCCGTGCTCGTATGGGGGACTTGCACCCCGCCCCCGCCGTGGCATGGCGGGGCATTCTCTT
>MGEP01000059.1:0-1131 GCA_001791425.1 Candidatus Uhrbacteria bacterium RIFCSPLOWO2_02_FULL_48_12 | reverse complement strand
TCATAAATTGCCCACGGCCAATCACGTTGGGAAACAAAAAATACCCCCTCCCCTTGGGCGGGAAGAGTATTTGGTAATTATGTGCCCATGTTGCGGAAAAGTCCGCTGTCTGACATGCGAGCTAGAGACAAAAAATCGCTTAACTCAGCTAAATTTTCGCCAAACGAATTTAAAGTGTATATACAATAACAATCCAAACAAGGTCTGTCAAGCGCGCGGCTACACCCCTCCATTTGGGGCCTGTTGGTTGGCCGCCGTCATCTTGGCTAAAATAAAATCGCGGATTTTTTGCGCATTGCCGCTATTCAACCCGTCAATATGAGATTCAATAATGGAAGTGGGCGTGGCCGTAGAAATGTATAGATCATAGAGATGAAAAAGATGATCCATGATATCCTGATCTAAATAAACATCCTGAATGCGGTTATAGGGAATGGTAATTTCACGGCGAATAAGAACGCCCTTGCGAATTTTCAGAAACTCGTCGCCGATATCATAAAAATAAGTCCAAACATAAAGCCATTGATAAAGAATTAAAAAGAATATGAGGATAGAAAGAAGGGCAATAATCGGCGCCAAAAAGACCGGCCAATCAATAGCTGTTTTGGTGGGCAGAGTTATTCCCAAAACAATATACATACCAACCAGCGCCAATAAACTGACAAAAATGGAGCGCCACATTTTTTGACTCTGCGGATTGGAAGAAATTTCCAGCACCAAAAGTTTTTTCCAAATCTTGCGATACTGCAAAGGATGGAGTCGGCTGGTGGGAATGTGTTTGGGATGGGTGAATAAAGGCATAGGATTAGCTAGTAGGTTGTAGGTTGTAGCTTATTAACTTTAGCATAACGCTTCTTGCTACAAGCTACAAGACTCTGCTCAATTACTAAATCCTAAGTCCTAATTTCTAAACAAATCATAATCACCAAATCCCAATGACCAAGATATGTTTGTGATTTATGATTTCGAATTTAGAATTTGTTTAGGAATTAGAGATTAGAATTTTTTGTTCATATTTTGCCGCAAGAGTTCACGTACCACTTGTCTATCGTCCCACGAGATATAGCGGCCATGAGCCAAGGCCATTTTTTGCTCCGCCCCTTTTCCTGTTACCAAAACTAAATCATTTTC
>MGEP01000058.1:6001-6196 GCA_001791425.1 Candidatus Uhrbacteria bacterium RIFCSPLOWO2_02_FULL_48_12 | reverse complement strand
TGATGGTCTAATTATAAAGACAAGAGGAGGATGAAGATGAAGCGCACTGCTAAGATCTTTTTGCCAATGTCCGAAAAAGAGCTTGAGGACATCCCCAAGGCGGCAGAAGAAATGATCTTTGGTTCTGTCTTAGAGTCGCCAACGGTTAGGCCTCTGACGTCGCCGGAAAAGCTGATGATTGCCGTTCTGGAAGAT
>MGEP01000058.1:5896-5978 GCA_001791425.1 Candidatus Uhrbacteria bacterium RIFCSPLOWO2_02_FULL_48_12 | reverse complement strand
TTGGATGAATTCCATGGAATCTCGATACATTTTATCTTTTGAAAGGATCTGGCTGGAGCTCAGGCTAGACAGTGACTGCGTG
>MGEP01000058.1:3120-5709 GCA_001791425.1 Candidatus Uhrbacteria bacterium RIFCSPLOWO2_02_FULL_48_12 | reverse complement strand
TTGCGGGAGCGCTTGAAACGAAGCGCTCCCGTTTCTTTTTATGCTACAATGATTTAATTATGAGTTTGTTGTTAGAAGCTAAAGCGCGTCTGGAAGAATCCTTTGGTCATGTCGCTTTTCGCCCGGGTCAGGAAGAGGCCATTGGCGAGATTCTGCGCGGCCGCGACGCCCTGATTGTCATGCCAACCGGCGCCGGTAAGTCTTTGTGTTATCAATTGCCGGCTCTGTGTTTGCCCGGCGTGACCATTGTTGTCTCGCCCTTAATCGCTCTCATGAAAGATCAGGTGGATGATTTGAATGGGCGCGGTTTGCCAGCCGCTTTTATAAATAGCACCATGAGTTCCTCGGCCATGAGCGAGCGCTTGAGGGAAGTCGTTCTGGGCCGTTATAAATTACTCTACGTTGCGCCAGAACGTTTTTATGATAAGCGTTTCGTAGAGGCGCTGAAAGAAGTTGAGGTGAGCTTGTTTGCCGTTGATGAAGCTCATTGCATTTCTGAATGGGGGCATGATTTCAGGCCCAGCTATTTAACCTTGAAATCCGCCGCCATCGCCCTGGGTTCGCCCCATGGAGTATCGTCGAGCGGGACGCAGCGGGACCGTCCTCCGATAATTGCTTTAACAGCCACAGCCACGCCCGATGTGCGGGACGATATTATCTCCGCCCTGGGTTTAAATAATCCCTATGTTTTGGTGACCGGATTTGACCGTCCAAATTTGCGCTATGGAGTTTTCCGAGTTGATCCGGGAGAAAAAGTTATGCACGCCTTGGATCTTATTAATGAAGTTAAGGGCCCCGCTATAATTTATGCGGGCACGCGCGACACCGTTGACCAGCTGTTGGACGTTTTAAACATGAACGATATTAAAGCAGTGGGCTATCATGCTGGCCTGGACAAGCGTCAACGCGACGAGAATCAGCAAAGTTTTATGAATGACGAAGTACCGGTCATGGTGGCGACCAATGCTTTTGGCTTAGGGATTGACAAGACCAATGTGCGTTTGCTCATTCATTATGATTTACCGGGCACGCTGGAAGCATATTATCAGGAAGCCGGGCGGGCGGGGCGTGATGGCGCTGCCAGTTTTGTCGTGCTTTTTTATCATCCTTCGGATCGCTACTTGCGCGAGTTTTTTCTAGAAGGAGAAAATCCCTCACCAGAGCTCATTCGCGCGATTTGGCGTTATCTTACTTATCAGGTGGGCGAGCCCATCTACACAACTTACGCGGAAATTCTTGAGGGGGCGGGCAGGCGAGCGCCGGAACTTGCTATTGGCACGGCCCTAAACATTCTTGAGCGCGCTGGCTATTTAAAGCGTCCGCATACTGGCGCCGCGGATGCTTTTGTGCGAATCATTGGTTCTCTGGCAACGGTGGAGGCGGCCCTGAATCCGCGCGCTAAGGTGCAGGCGCAGGTTTGGCAGGCCTTAAAGACGCGTTATGGTTCGGAACTGGAAGCGGGATTGTATTTTAATATTGAAGAAATTGTGCGCGAGGCCGCCATCAGCCGCGAAGGATTGAGCCGGTCGCTCAGAGCCATGAGCGAAAAGGGCCTATGCATTTATGAGCCGCCATTTCGCGGCCAAGAAATTTATCTTTTGAAAAATGCGCCAGGCGGCGAGCTAGACCTTGATTGGGCGGCCTTGTCAAAAAAACGCGAGCGCGAAGAAACTAAGCTCAATATCATGGAGGCCTACACTTATACACCTGCCTGCCGCCGCGGCTACATTTTAAAATATTTTGGCGACAACTCCGCGCCCAACAACTGCGGCGCTTGTGATAATTGTCAATAAATGTTATTCTCATATTCTTAAGAATATGAGAATAACTTAACGACTTTATGGAAAAAATTATCAAGCTGGAAAAGATAATGAAAGGGGCGGCCAACAAGTGGCGTATTGCTGTTCTGGAGCTTTTAGATAAAAAGCCAGGGTTGCCGCTTTATGGGATATCCGAAATTTTGCACATGAATATGAAAACCGCTTCCGAGCACGTGCGTCGTTTGTCGTTGGCTGGTTTGGTGGTCAAGCGTTACAAAGGGAGTAGCGTTAGGCACGTGTTGACTGGTCTCGGAAAAACTATTCTCAAATTCTTAAGAATATTGGACAAGAGTTAAGATGGTATTTTTATATACAACCTGTCCAGATGCTGGGTCGGCGAAAAAAATTGGCCATGAGTTACTGAAAAAACGGCTGGCCGCTTGTTGCAATTATTGGCCGATTCAGTCTAGTTATTGGTGGCAGGGTGAGATTCGCCATGACCGCGAAGTGGTTTTGTTGATAAAAACCATTGATAAGCATAAAGTGGGAGTCAAGCGCGTAATTGAAGAGAAGCATCCTTACAAAGCGCCGTGCTTGGCGGTTATTTCTACTAAACAATTGAATGCCGCATATTCAACGTGGTTGCGGCAAACATGTAAATGACCATAATTGACGGTCGGGTGATTGCTCAAAAAATTGAAGAGTTAATTAAAGCCGAACTTTTGAAACGCGGCGTGCGCCTGTCGCTGGCCAGTCTTTTCGTGGGCGAGGCGGCCGATTCGGTTCTCTACACCAAACGCAAGGCCGAGGCGGCCGAACGTTTAAATAT
>MGEP01000058.1:0-3109 GCA_001791425.1 Candidatus Uhrbacteria bacterium RIFCSPLOWO2_02_FULL_48_12 | reverse complement strand
AGTGGAGATGGTTGAAGAAAAAATTCATGAACTCAACGAGCGCGCTGGCTTAGATGGCTATATTGTTCAGCTTCCTTTGCCGATGAATTTGCGATCGCATACTGATCGGCTGATAAATTTAATCAATCCCAGCCGCGATATTGACGGTTTGACTGAAGCAAATCGTCAGCGTTTGTTTGAGAGAGCAGGAGGCGCTTTTCTGCCAACACCAGTTGGCGCGGTTATGACAATTTTGGCGTCATTGTATCCGGAAATGCGGTGGGAAGAGCAGTTACAGTTTAAAACTGGTAAATTGCCCCAATTGGTACCAAAACAGCTTGAGGGCGAGCAAGCGACGATTATTTCTGACGGTGATGTCTTTGGGCCGACTCTAAAATTTATGCTGGAAGACGGCGGGATGCAGGCAGTTGTTGAACGAAGCGGCAGCTCTTTATTGCGCGAGGCGTTGTCCAAAAGTAAATTGGTGGTAACAGCGGTTGGCAAGCCAAGATTTTTGACCGGCGATATGATTGCAGATGGAGCAATTGTTATTGATGTTGGCACAACTTTGGTCAACGGCAAAACCGTTGGCGACGTTGATTGGGGGAGTGTAAGCAAAAAAGCACGAGCCGCTACCCCCGTGCCCGGCGGCGTTGGCCCGGTGACGGTGGCTATGCTGTTTGCCAATTTGTTTTGCTTTGGGCTTAAGATTCATTCTTAGATTCTTACTTGTCCGCCTTTGGTGGAAGAATCTAAGAATGAAGTGAGGAGGGGGGTTTTGATTTTTTGTACTTTCTATTTGTTCCCATTGTTTTGCATATTTGTTTGACTTTCCTGTTTGTATGGATATATACTACATACATGGCTAACCATACTAAACAATTCAACAACGCCATAACACTATCCAAGCAGGAGTATTTGCGTCTCAAGCAGCAAGCTCAAGCTTACCGCGCTTTGGCGGCGAAGGTATTTGAAATGCCCTTGAAGGATCCTATTGCCGAAGTCGTAACAGACTTCAGAACAACTGGTCTTTACACAAAAGAATTTTTGGCTGATTTAGAAGATGGCTTGCGCAAATCTTCTTATGCTCGAAAGTATGCAAATCAAACCTCTCCGAAAAGACACTGAGGAAACTATTGATAAGAATAACTTGAGGCGCAAATGGAACAAGGTCAAGAAACTTTTTGAAACCAACCTTCGTCATCCCTCTTTGCATACTGAATTGTTAGAACCACATTGGCGCGGCATATATTCATTTCGGCTTGATAAGAAATATCGAGCCTTATTTTTTATAGCAGAGGGCCAAGCTGAAGTTTTCAAAATTACCAAGCATTACAAGAGGTGAGGACAGAAAAGAGTCAAAACCGTGTGTGATGTTGATTGGCAAAGTATTAGCCAAAGAGCATCGGCCGCCACCCCCGTGCCCGGCGGCGTCGGCCCGGTGACGGTGGCCATGCTGTTTGCCAATTTGTTATTTTTTAGCGTTAGAAAGGTATTCTCAAATTCTTCCGCCCAAGGCGGACAAGTAAGAATGTGAGAATAGATTTTGGGTGGTGATTTTGGATTTTGAAACAATCTTTTGTTATACTGATTTCTATCTATTGACCTGATTTTTTAAAATTAGGTTAGTTGAGTTGCGGCCAGGTCTGCAGTTCGTATAATATACAATTTTTTGCTATTATTACGTAAACACTTCGCATATAAACTAGTTGTCCGAAATTGATTTTTAAGGCAACTTAATAAAATTTTTGATTTATTTTCATTTATGACCAACGATTTGTGGCGGGATTGCATAGATTGCAAAACAAAATGTTGCCGCGGGGACATTGCTTTTCCGCTTTTCACAACCCCAAAAGAGCGCGAAAAAAATCCAGCGATAAATTCTAAAAATCCCTGTGTGTTTTTTAATGACTGCGAATTATGTAAAATTTATGATTCGCGCCCTTTTGACTGCAGATTTTTTCCGTTTGAATTAATGAAGATAAATCAAAAATTTTTTTGGATAATATGGAATATTGACTGCCCAATTACCAAAAATCGGCGTGCTGACTTTGAGAAATATTTGACCGAACACGAAGAGAAATTAATTCCGCAATTTATAGACCATCTTGAAGATTACGCCGATTTTCGGATTGAAGAATTGAAGAAAAAATATAAATATGAGATGCTAAGGGAGGCCAGATTTAAGCTACCTTAAAAATCAACTCGAGGGGACGCTGCGCTTTTGATTTCTTTTTCTTTATAAAATATAATAAGGAAAGAAATCAAACCCTCGGACAACACCGAATATCGGGAAAATTGCTCGGCTCGCAATTTTCGCAAATTACCTTCGCTACGCTTCGGCAACTTCCGATATTCGGATACGTTGTACGAAATAATGAAAAGTTCTATAATTTCTTTCAGAAATTTATATTCGCAATTTTATTTTTCAAAGCAAAACATATGGAATACTTAGCGCTCATAGGCACAGTTACAATTATTCATTTATTAGCCGTCATTAGCCCCGGCCCCGATTTTATTATGGCGTGCAGAAATTCGCTCACCTATTCGCGCAAAACTGGAATATATACAGCGATTGGTTTTGGCATCGGAATCGCAGTCCACATTTTTTATTCTTTGGCCGGCCTCGCTTTGATTATTTCTAAGTCCATTTTGTTATTCAATGCCATCAAATTTTTAGGAGCTGGTTATCTTATTTACATCGGCCTCAAGTCTGTACTATCAAAATCTTCAAAAATTGAGCTCGGCGAACAACACAAAAAGGAAGATATTACTCGCTTCGCAGCAGTTAGAATCGGTTTTTTAACAAATGTGCTTAATCCAAAAGCAACGTTGTTTTTCTTGAGTCTGTTCACGCTCGTAATATCTCCAGAAACTCCATTGCCAATCATGGGTATCGTGGGGGCGATAATGATCGTCAACACAATGTTGTGGTTTTCACTCGTTGCGATATTTCTTACTCAAAAGAGAATCCGCTCAATTTTTGAAAGATTTCAGGGCGTTTTCAATAAGACATTAAGTGGACTGCTCATTGCATTAGGAATAAAGGTCGCTTTGACTGAAAAATAAAATTGCGAATATCTTTTGCTCCGCAAAAGCAGAACTCTTCATTACATCGTACAACAGCGTG
>MGEP01000057.1:16107-21249 GCA_001791425.1 Candidatus Uhrbacteria bacterium RIFCSPLOWO2_02_FULL_48_12 | reverse complement strand
TGGCAAACTAATAGTTTTGGCGCCGCTAAGTTCGCAAGTATAAGCGCAAACCTCGGCACAAACCTCGGCCGCGGGCGGGCAGAGACGTCCGCAAGGATTAAAAACGCCGCCGCGCGCCCGGCAGTCTTTTTCAAACGGCGCCCGATCAACAATTGTATCAGTTGTATAAACGACACGGCCGGGGAACTCATGCAAAATTGGCGTCTTAACGGTTTGGCTTAACGACTGCCGAGTTTTTATAAATTTTACTTGACTAGCCAACGCGCCGAGCAAGGCGATTAAAATTATCGCGATTGTGCCATAGACAATAGCCGCTTTTTTCATCATGCTCACAAACCTTAGGTAGAACCGCACACCCCCCCGCCATGGCGAGGGAAAAATTGATGCGTGGGTGAAGCTCCACGGCTTTACAGCCGTGGCTTCTTGCCGAACGGGGTTCCGTGGAGCGGAACCCCGCACCGCCCCGCCACTGCTGGGGCTGATGCGTGGGTAAAATATAGCACTTATTTATGGCGGCGCCAAATCAATTACTGCACCGCAAGCAGTGCGGTATGCGGTAATTGATCCCGCCTTCGGCGGGATTTATTTTTTGTTTCCATTCATCCCCACGGCTTGCCGTGGGGTATTCTGGACAAAAAATAATGAAAGCCAAATATGCGCCATTGATTTATATTGCCAAAAAAGTTAAGATAGCGGCGTCTTTGATAACCTCATACGACAAACAAACCAATCACAGCAAAGGGAGGGGATATGCTAAATGATGATTGGAAAGAGCAATGTGGTGTCGTGGGTGTTCATGGTCATAGCGAGGCGGCTAATCTCGTGTATCTTGGTCTATACGCTCTCCAGCATCGCGGCCAAGAGAGCGCTGGCATTGTCGCCTCTGATGGCAATCATTTGGTCTCGCATCGCGGTCTTGGTTTGGTGGCTGATGTTTTTGACGAAGCAATCATCCGCCGTCTTCAGGGTCATGCCGCCATTGGCCATAATCGCTACTCAACCAGCGGCGCAACACTGCTGAAAAACGCGCAACCGCTGGCCGTTGAGAGCGCCGAAGGAGGCGTTGCCGTTGCTCATAACGGCAATATTACAAACGCCATTCAACTGCGCCGCGAGCTGGAATCCATTGGATCCATCTTTCAGTCAACGACTGACACGGAAGTAATCCTGCACCTAATGGCCAGAGCCGCTGACAAGGTGACGATTGGACGAGTGGTCACCGCGTTGAAACAGGTGCAAGGCGCCTACGCCCTTGTGTTTCTGACCGAGAAAGAAATGATTGCCGCGCGCGACCCGCACGGCTTTCGGCCGCTCGTTCTAGGGTCAATGGGGCAAACTGCGATCGTCGCGTCTGAAACATGCGCCTTTGACCTAATTGGCGCGACCTATGAACGTGAAATAGAGCCGGGTGAAATTCTGTTAATCAACAAGGGCGGCTGCCAGTCAATACATCCACTGCCGCGAGTGACACCGGCGAGCTGCGTGTTTGAGTACATCTACTTTTCCCGCCCCGACAGCTGCGTCTACGGACGCAATGTTTACTTGGTGAGGAGGGCCATGGGACGCCAATTGGCCGCTGAACAACCGGCCCACGCCGATCTTGTCGTGCCCGTGCCAGACTCTGGCGTACCTGCCGCTCTGGGTTATGCCGAAGAATCAAAACTGCCATTTGAGTTTGGCCTCATCAGGAATCACTACGTCGGAAGAACCTTCATTGAACCAGAACAGCGTATCAGAGATTTTGGGGTCAAGATCAAACTCAACCCCCAACGCCACATCCTGACCGGGAAACGAGTCGCCGTGGTAGATGATTCTATCGTGCGCGGCACCACTTGCCGCAAGCTGATCAAGATGATTCGCGACGCCGGAGCCAAAGAGGTTCACATGCGCATCAGTTCCCCGCCAATCATCGGCTCGTGCTTTTATGGCGTGGACACACCAATACGCGACAAGCTCATTGCCTCAAATCATGATGTCCCGGGCATTCGAGAAATAATAGGCGCCGATAGTCTAGGATACCTAAGCTTGGAGGGGCTCCGCGCCGTTATTGGAGAAAATACCGGAGCAAGCGAGCTGTGCGCCGCTTACTTTACCCGCCGCTACGCCGTGCCTACAACGGGTGAAAGCAATCGTGATGGCCACTACAAAGTAATTGACACGGATTGACAAACGTTTTGACTGTCCTGGGAAACGGACAGCGACTCTAATGGGGCTGGGAATGACATAATGTCACCCAGCCCTTAATTTTTATCTGCGCGATAGTTACGCAAAGCGGAGCGGCATAGCGCGATATAGCGTCAAAATCATGCTTATTGTTTTTTAGAAAAACTATTCTCCTATTCGAGCGAATTAGAGATATATTTGGCGATGTGATTAAGGCGCGGCGCAAGATAATACCACATTTGAAGACTACGCTGTTCCTTTTCTACGATATCAGCGGACGACAACACCCCTAAATGTTTAGAGGTGGCTTTGAATGACAATTTAATTTCCTCGGCAATCTCACCCACTGTCGCTTCTTTAACTTTCTTCAGATATTTAACAATCGCCAATCTGCGTCGATTGGCCAATGCTTTCAGGGTTTTTTCAATTTGTTTCATATTGCCATGATAGCACTACTTCATTAACTATTCAACCATTCGCACGAATTAGAGATATATTTAAACACCCAGCTATAGTCCCAACTGCCAATTCTTTATGGCCGTTACTGGAAAAAGCAGCAGAAAAATATTTAAAAATAAATTGTCGCGTATTAAAAACGCTAAGGCGACTTCTATAAAAATGACAAGAATAATTGAAGCGCGCGCTGGGAATCGCGCCGCAAAAAAGAAACCAAGCATGCTCACAATAATGTCAAAAATAGAATTAATAACGCTGTCGCCATAGTAGTCCAGCGACAGTGTCGCAGTTCTATACCTATTGATGACCAAATCACTATTTTCAAATACTTCCCATGCTGACTCAGCTGACAAGGCGGCGATGACGCGCGTGCCCAAGGTCAAAGGCGCCGGCACCAGCCGAAGCAGTGCATAAAATCCAATGCCATGAATAACATGAGTGAAAGTATAGGGATCAGCGATTTGCTGAGAGTTTTGATCGCTTTTTATGTCGCCGGACCAAAGACGAATTGGTCCATATTTATAAGATGGCGTCCTGCCCATGGCAAGCAAGGTCATGGCCGTAATGAACAAGATGGCAAAGCCAATCAAAAAATCGGCCCGCCGGCGAGCCGAACGTTCAACCGCGCCCTCTGGTTTAGAATTTTCTGCTGTCCGGCCTAAATATAACCGCCTGACGGCTATTAAAACGGCCGAAACAAATAAAACTAGAAGCGGCGGTAAATAACTAATCACACAAACACTGGCAATGAATCAATTTGCCTGTTCTATGTTTGAATCTACGCTCTTTAAAAGTTCTACACCGACATCGTGAATTCTCTTTAGACGAGCGATTTCCGCCGACTGTTCATTTCTCAACAGTTTAATATCATCCATTTTAGATAATATTTCTTTAATATTTTCCGTAATTCCCCGCATCATGATAATCCTTTCCTCCTCTGAAATATCATCTCTTTCTTTTGCTCGCAAGAGAGCTTCTTTTTGTGAGCCCAGAGCTGATTCAAGCGCTTCAATAAAAGATTCGGAGTCTTGCAATTTTTTTGACAATCTCCCCGCCTGTTCGGCTGGTTTTGAGTATAAATGTCCGCGTTCTATTGATTTACCCATAATCTATCTATTTTAATGTGTGCTAATGTATTTAATCATCTGCGGAAAAGCGCAAAAAGTCAATGTCGCGCAAAAATACGGAGCCCGAACTGAGGGGCTCCGTATTGCATCCTGTGCCGCGCGGCGGGCCTCTTACGGCAAGTGATGAGCGCAATCAAGCACGAGGCGAAGATAATCCGGTGTCTCTATGGTGTAGGCAAACGGTTGCCCTCTTGCCGTAAACAATGCCACCACATCATCGTCTTGATGATGGCCGGACATGACGCTCCGCGCCGCTTCGTCAAAACAGGCAACGTGCCTGAGCATGGTCATGGGCGACCCGACCGTAACGCATTCGGGCAAACCGTCAACGACAATAATTGCCCGTACCGGCGTCAAAGCCGCTACCACTTCATCATACGGTTTGCATTTAGGCACAATGAGCGGCACCTCGCCCTCCGATGGCCGCCCGACGGCAACCTGTGTGGTCATGGTGATGATTTCAGCGGCACTCAATCGATATTCCCAAAAGTAGTATGCCCGAAGCTCTACCGCGCGATGTTCCTTGTATGGCCGTATGACCCGCATACTCCCTCCTTTTCTCCGCCACCACCTTAGCGAATCATTAAAAAAACGTCAATATAAAAATCAATAGCTGAACTTTTCAAAATGAATAGCCGACGGATCAGCGCCAAGACCACGCAATAACTGGACTATGCTCTTCATCATGGGCGGAGGGCCGCAAATAAATATTTCGCGTTCCAAATAGTCAGGAACCAAACGCGTAATTTTTTCAGCATCAACGCGGCCTCGTTCGTAAGACCCTTCTGGTTTTTCGGAAATTACTAAAGTCTGCTTAACTGACATAAATTCCAATTCTTTGCGCAAAGCTATTTCTTCAGGAACTTTATTGGCATATAGCAAAACAACATCTTTTTTCTTGGCTGATAATGATTCAATCAGCGAGCGAATCGGCGTAATGCCTATGCCGCCAGCAATAAATAAAAATTTATCTCTCCTCGCCATGGCCTCAGTGAATGCTCCGAGCGGCCCATCAATAATTACCATGGTGCCCGATTTTAAATTCCTAATTTGCGAGGTAAAATCGCCAACGGCCTTAATTGTTATTCTCAAAAACTCTCCATTGGGCGCGGCCGAGAAAGAAAATGGGTGCGACTGCAGCATCTTTTTTTGCAGAAATATAAAATTAGCATATTGCCCAGCCGCAAACTGAAATCGCTCCAAATTTTTGCCTTTAATATATATGGATACCGCGTTAATCGTTTCCGGGACAACCTTGTCAACATAAAACCGGTGCCGGGCAAATAAATAAAATGGTCGCACAAAGCGATACAAAAGAACTAACCCAAAAATGGTAAAATTCAGCACGTACCAATAGTAAAATGCCGCTCCGCGAGCCACGTCTCCGGATTTTGTT
>MGEP01000057.1:15262-16097 GCA_001791425.1 Candidatus Uhrbacteria bacterium RIFCSPLOWO2_02_FULL_48_12 | reverse complement strand
CAAAATGCCAGCGGTCATATCTTATTCGCTTTCTTATTATCGGCAGGGAAACAAAAATAAGGCCGATCATCAGCAGTAAGCCGACCAAGGCCCTTGAGACATCTTGCCAATGAAATAAGAAATCCAAAAATTGACTAGTGAGCGACAACTCGTTTGCTCCTGAATAACCAATCGTCAATAATAACGGATGAACCAACAAAAAAAGGGCCAGCGAATACCCCAGTGAGCGGTGAAGTATGTTTTGTTTGTCAAAACCATATAATCGCTCAATCGGCCTAATTCGACCAATCAAAACCAACTGCACAAGCAGCAGATACTCGCCGAATAAACCAAATAACCGGCCAAGGGCGATAAATAAACTGCTCCGGCTATAAGGCAGGAGCAGTGCGCCGGAATTGCTCCACCAAATGAAAACAATGACAAATAAATTGCCTAGAAATATCGCGTAGAGCAGAAGCCGTTTCAGTTTGTTGTTCACGCTCAACTGGATTAAGAATGAATTCTGACGCTCCCCAAGAGCAGATTAAATTATTTCGTTTGTTTGCGTTTTTGCGTCCACTGATGCGCGCTTACCAGCAGTGGCGAGGCGATAAAAATTGAACTATAGGTGCCGAAGACAATACCGAGAATTAAGGTCAAAATAAAATACCTAATCGTCTCGCCGCCAAAAATAAAAGTGGTGACCAATACTAATAGGGTGGCCAGAGACGTATTTATTGATCTCGCTAGCGTTTCATTAACGCTCCGATTGACCACGACGGAAAATTGATCGGCTGGTTTCAAAAGATTTTCGCGAATACGGTCAAACACCACAATCGTATCATGCACAGAAAAA
>MGEP01000057.1:13205-15244 GCA_001791425.1 Candidatus Uhrbacteria bacterium RIFCSPLOWO2_02_FULL_48_12 | reverse complement strand
GCGGTGATGAACAAAGTGTCTATTTCCACGCCCATAAAATGACCGAGCCCGGCAAAAATCCCCACGGGAATAAAAACATCGTGAAACAGAGCCATAACCGCCGCCACACCATACTGCCATGACGGCACTGAACGCGACACCTTGCGAAAAGCCCAAGCAATATAAAAAATAATAGCCAGCAGCACTATCACTATAGCCCACACTGCTTTCTGCTGCAGTTCGGCGCCAATGGTTGGACCAATGGAAGTAAAACGGCTCTCTTTGATATAATCATCTCCCTTGTCTTGCCCCAATTTTTCTTTCAGCCAGGAGAGTAATTGCTGATGCTCTTCTTCGCTCAAAGAGCGCAAACGCAAAGCCGCGCCCCGTTCGCCAAGCGGCGTTATATTCGCCTTGCCCAGCTTATCGCCAATCGCCGATTCAATATCCTTGATAGCCGGGCGATTGTCGCGAAATTCCACTTCCACGAGGGAACCGCCCGTAAAATCTATTCCCAATTTCAACCCCCATAAAACCAGCGCCGCCATACTGACAACGATCAGGGTGCCGGAAATAAAATACCACAACTTGCGGTAACCGATGATGTTGTACTGTTGTTTGGTCATATATCCAAATTCCGGCTAACTCCATATAGCCACAGACGACCTTGATGCCGTTCACGAATAATCATTCTCAAAAATGTTCGCGTTACCGTGATGGCCGAGAACATACTGACGACAATGCCGATAGCTAAAGTCAAGGCGAATCCTTTGACCATACTGGTGCCAAACCACGAAAGAATAACACAGGTAATCAATGAGGAAACATTGGAATCGCGAATGGACGTCCAGGCGCGCTCAAAACCAGCCTGCATGGCTTGGGGCAATGATTTGCCAAGCCGCAATTCTTCTTTCAACCTCTCAAAAATTAATATGTTCGCGTCCACGGCCATGCCGATTGAAAGAATGAATCCAGCAATGCCCGCGAGTGTTAGGGTGACTGGCCAGAGTTTAAAGATAGCTAAAACAAAGGCAACGTACATTAACAGCGCTACAATAGCGATCAAACCGGGCAGACGGTAGTAAAGAATCATAAACAGGGCGACCAAGGCAAACCCGTAAAGGCCAGCCCTAAGACTTCGCTGAATTGCAATTTCTCCCAAAGAGGCGCCCACGGTTTGCTGGCTGACAAGATTTATCGGAACGGGCAAAGCCCCGGCATTTAAACGCTGGGCTAAAAGTTTGGCCTCCTGCACGTCAAATGTGCCGGTAATGACGGCCTGGCCGCCGGTGATGGCCTGCTGAACTCTTGGTAAACTTATTGGCTGTTTGTCTAAAAATATGCCAACGATCTTATCAACATTGCGGCTGGTAATTTCTTCAAACAATTTTGATCCCTCATCGTTAAACTCCAACGATACTTGCGGCTGTTGTGTCTGCTGATCAAACACCACGCTCGCGCGCTTTAACTGCTTGCCGGAGAGAGGGGTGTTTTTCCATTGATCTTCCGGATTTTGCGGCTGCTGAAAATCGCTCTCTGACTTTGCCTTGGCAAGAATATGGCGGGAATGTATTTCCAGCTCTCCCTGATCGTTCTGGCGTTCATCTAATTTTTCAATAATATGGTAGCCAAATTGTGTTTTGACCGGCTCTTTGGTACGTTCACCAACCTTGAGGTCTTCAAAAAGCGCTTTGTCAAACTCTGGCACAAAAGTACCTTTTTTCACCCAGTCAAGATCGCCGCCCTGGTCTTTGGAGCCGGGATCTTCGGAATATTTTTTGGCTAATTCGACAAAGTCTTCCCCGCGCTGAAGGCGTTTCAATAAATCTTCAGCTTTAATCTTCGCCTGTTTCTCGCTCTCGGCAATTTCTTTTTTTTGCTCGTCGGTCAGCACTGCTACATGGGCCGCTTCATTTTGCTCTTTAAACTCCAAAAGCGGCGTTTCGCCAATTTGCTTAATGGCCTCATTGACGTCTTTGACCCCAGCCAGTTCAACCAAAACGCGCCACTGGTCTCCCGAGCGATCAGTCTGCACCAATGGTTCAGCCACGCCAAAAGCA
>MGEP01000057.1:8292-13187 GCA_001791425.1 Candidatus Uhrbacteria bacterium RIFCSPLOWO2_02_FULL_48_12 | reverse complement strand
CAATAACATCGCGCACTCCTTCCAAAGCAGAAGCGCGGTCGCTCAAAGCCACTTTTGAAGTGTCCGCGTCATACAAAAGCTGTGTTCCGCCAACTAAATCAAGACCAAGCCGAAATGGCTTTTCAGTGTATGACGGCAGGCGCACTTGCGAAGCAGTTTTAATCCATTCTAAATACTTTGGCGCCGTCCAATCATTAAGGCGGCTGATTTGACCATTGGCCAAGGCGGCGAATTGATTGTAATAATTTGGATATACCAAGAGACCGGACAAGATGGCCAAGACAATCACACCAAACAATGCCCAGCGCACCCGGCCGCGTGTCGTTTGAAGCGTGCCGCGAAAAGCGCGCCACGGCCACCATAATAAACCAAACAGCGCAAAAACAAGCCAGCCGACCCATTCCAGCGGCTTTAAAAGATATTTGAGGTAGCGCAAAAAACTAAAAATTGCCCTCAATTTGCCAATAAATTTTCGCAATATTACTTTCAGAAAATTTATTTATCAAAAAATACCCGTTACGGGATTTTATCATATAGTAGCAGAAACAATAATAAAAACAAGGGCTGGTTATTGGTCTGGCAGAATTGGATAGACGAGATCATCGCAGTAATATGTTGGCGTTCCATGTGGGGATCTTATACATGGACCCCTAACATTTACGTCAGAATATAATCCTAGCAGTTGATCAATATTCGAGCACGCTAAGTAAAGCGGACGGCGACAAATTAAATCAAATATATATGCAGTCCCCCAAGAATCCTTTGTGTTTGTTGGCATATACGGCCCCTTCCATTTATTAACTTCTTCCTGCGTCCATTCGCAATAAGCTTGATTGTCAGGAGGGGCGCCAAGCGCACAACTCGCCACCCCCGCTGTTGGACGATCACAAAGTCCTGATAAAGCACTATTCGAGCCACAAACACTCAATGAAGGACCGTACATATCTTGATTCCACAAAGCTTTGGAAAAATCTCTCCGTGTCGCCCCAACGTAGGTACCGGTATCCATTTCCAAAAATTCAGCGGCAGTTTCAATTTGGCGAAACTCCTCTTTTGCTTTCGCCACTCTAGCTTTCTCATTGGCGCTTCTCAAAGACGCAATCATCATTGTTGCTAAAACCGCAATAATTCCTATAACAACCAAAAGCTCAATTAGGGTGAACCCCCCCGACGGCTATTTATGTGCATGAGTCCCTTTATATTTTAGTAACAACTACTTCAATGCTGTAACTAAATCCGGCAAAACTATAAATTCTTTTTCTCCAAGCAAAGCAGTATCCGTGACTTTAATGTCCGCAATCTTGGCAAAAAATGGCGGATTCAGGCGAAGTGAATTCGTAAACATCTGAAGAGTGTCATGAGAGCCCTCAATTTCAATATGCACGCCCTCGGGGCAGTTTGCCGCAAATCCGCCCAATCTATACTGCCTCGCGAGCTTCAAAACATGATGCCTAAAACCAACCCTTTTGACCCTCCCGGTCACAAGAATTATATGTCGGGCAATCTTTAAATGCCCTTGCGCCATAGATAAAGTATAACACGGATTAAAATCCACTCCCACCAAAAAAGATGAGAGGTGGGCCCGGTGACCGCACCTCTCGTCGCGTTGCCGTCAGCTTGGCCGGCTATTCCTCGTCTATCGCATCTTGCAAGGACGAGCCGAACATCACCCCGCCGTAAAACCAGCGCAGTATGACCAAACCACAGGCAATGCCAACCACTTTCGCCGGGAATGTAATCGCCTCAACGGCGAACTCAACCGCTTGACGCAGAATGACCTGCAACTTTTCCATACACCCTCCTTTGTTATTAATACTTTACGACCAATATCGCCTGGGGTCAAGCGCAAGAATAATGCTAACTCACTACCCCCAAAAGATACAGTAGAAAAACGCCAACAGTAATAACAAATAACCACAGGATCGTGAGCAAAAGTAAAATAACTCCTTCTCGCTTAGCGCCGTCTAAATAGATGTAAACAGGACGGCCAAGAACCAAAAGACCAACCACAGAGGCGGAGAGCACAAACAGCAATAGAAACGCGACCGGCCCCCAGAAACTTTTCACTGGGCCAAATATCTTCTGGCCATTGAACATGACCCAAGCAACGGCGCTTGTGTAAACTAGCACCCCCGCCGCGTCCAAAAAACTAATAATCAAAAGCTTTCGATTGTCCATACCATAGTAAGTATATCACTATAAACTGTGGATAACTACCCCTTTTGCATTTTCTATTTATTTTCTATAATACCAGTATGGTAACAAAAAGGCAAAAACAAACCCTCGATTTTATAACCGATTATCAGGGGCGGAGAGGATATTCCCCCTCGCTTGATGAAATACGCAAGAAACTAAAACTTGCGTCAGTTTCAACCGCCCATTTTCATGTTTCTAAACTTCATGATTTAGGGTATTTAGCTAAGGAGGAAAACAAACCCCGCGCTATTGATGTGGTTGAGCGAGAAGCGATGGTGAAAATTCCACTTTTAGGAACTATTGCCGCCGGACAACCGATTGAGGCGATCCAAGAAAAAGAAACCATTGCGGTTCCTCAAAGCAAGCTGCCTCGAAGCGGTGAATTCTACGCCTTGCGTGTGGTTGGCGACAGCATGATCGATGAGGGCATCAATAATGGTGATATTGTGTTAGTAAGGCAACAAGCCGTTGCTGACAATGGTCAAAAAGTAGTTGCGCTTATAGATAACCACGAAGCGACGCTAAAAAAATTCTATAGAGAAAGGGGTCATATCCGTCTACAACCAGCAAATAAAAGCATGGAGCCGCTCATATTTCGAAATGGTAAAGATATTGCTATTCAAGGAATAGTGCTTGATGTGATTCAAAGTGGTGGTAGCGTTAATTTTAAGAAAAAGTTATCATGGATACGATAAGGGATAAAAAAATATGAAGCAACACGAAGCAGTAATAAAGGTAATGGAACAAAACGGCGGTTTTGCGACGCTTGGTTTTCTTAATCAGGAAGTTTTGAAAATGCCCGATGCCGAATGGAAAACGAAAACGCCCTTCGCAAGCATTCGCCGTATTGTTCAGGACAAACGGTTTTTCTTCAAAATTAGACCAGGGCTGTGGGCATTACTATCACACAAAAACAAATTGCCGTTGGAGATACTCCCAACCAAAGCAGTGCCAAAACAAGAGCAAGAAATTTTCAATCATAGCTACTACCAAGGTTTACTCGTGGAAATTGGAAAACTGAAGCAGTACGAAACTTTTGTGCCAGGCCAAGATAAAAATAAACGATTTTTAGGTAAAACGCTTGGCGAAATAAGTTCGCCGATAGATTTTTACCAATTCGGCTACGAGCATGTTGTGCGCAAGGCGAAGACCATTGATGTTTGTTGGTTTAATATCCGAAAAATGCCGAGCATTCTTTTCGAGGTCGAGCATTCAACGGATATTCAAAATTCGCTATTGAAATTCGTAGAGCTTCAAGATTTTAATACCAGATTTTTTATTGTAGCCGATAAAGTAAGAAAAAAGGAATACTCTGGCAAACTAGAGTTAAGCGCATTTGTTCCAATTAAAACGCGGGTGCAGTTTATGGATTATGATAAGCTATCGGACTGGCACACAAAAACTTTTGAGGTCGCAAGCGTAGAAAGTAGCTTAACTTTTTAATTTTATGAAGTTAAATAAATTTATAAAAGAGCTAGAAAACATTGCAAGAAGAGTTGATAAATCAGACGACTTAGAGGTTGAAATGGCGGATTGTATTCCGGTGGTAAGGCCAGTCTTTAAAGATGGTACAGTTTTTATTACTGATATTGATCAAAAAACACACCCCGTAATTAAAAATTATGAAAGAAAATAAAAAGTTATTTTTAGTACTTCAAAACGCCAATTCTTTTGAGGAAAACCATTATATGGGTTATATATGGGCAAATAATCATGATGACGCAAATAAAGAAGCGAAAATAAAATACCCCGATGGATATTTAGTTGCACAAATTCAAAAAGACGACTTAACGGTCCTGTTGGGTGAAATTTCAGAAAGTCGCGGGATCGGTTGATGAAAAATTACAAACCTGCGACTTCAAGAAAAAACAATACCGCAAACTCATGGCACCATTAAATATTGATGTTGAATATATCTATATTCTTAACGATTGGTTCAAAAACCCAGTGTATAAAGATACACTTGATTATGTTATTTCGGTAGACTGCCGGTATTATTTTAATTACTTGCCGCTACAAAAAATAGGATTACCAGTTTCTAAATAAAACCTTCGGTCTTATCTATTCCCATAGCCCGGCATGGCCGCTTGAAGCACTTCGGTGTAGTGTTTGTTCCCATCAATGTAATCTCTCAGCGTGAGTAGAAGATCGTGAAACATGTATGCGCCGGGGTTTATTTTTTCATTTTTACAGAAAAGTTCGATGATCGTCGCAACATAATCCAGCGAAAGCGTATAGGGTTGTTCTAAGTGAGCATCCGGTAGTGAGATGATGGGCGACCAATAATATGGACAGCCAACCAATGACTGCACCGACAAAATTGAGCCAAAGCTGATGTAAGATAAAGACAATCGTGAATCGTTCTTTGTTCGCGGTATCGTTCATTCCTTCATTGGTTAGCCATCCTTGAAGTTTTTCTATCAATCCCTCTTGTCTCTTTTCCGTCTTATAGAACCAAAATATCTGTACAGCAAAAAAGCCATAGAACAGTGACCCCACTATCCCCATAGCAATGATCATCCACTGGATTTTGGTTGCGCCCATGAAATTACTATGTTTTAGCCCCGACGGGAATCATCCGCCCGAGGCGGATGATGGCTGACCCCGCGAGAAATTTACGCTAAACTTTTGGTACCGCCACCGGGATGTAGAACCCGTCGCTTTGCTCCCTAAAACCCCTCGGTTTTAGTATTTCCGCC
>MGEP01000057.1:0-8271 GCA_001791425.1 Candidatus Uhrbacteria bacterium RIFCSPLOWO2_02_FULL_48_12 | reverse complement strand
GACCCCCTTTGGAGTTCAAATCCAAAAGAACCATACCAAAAATTTGTTGTTATGGATATGACAGTAAATTTTTGGTACCGCGTACCGGATTTGAACCGGTGTTCCATGGTTGACCTGCCCGCCGTAATGTTGGTACCGTTATCGGGATTTGAACCCGAGTCTCCGCGCTGAGAACGCGGCGTCCTAGACCAGACTAGACGATAACGGCATGCAGGCGGGGAACCATGTGTCCTAGCCCCTAGACGAACGCGGCAAGTGCTCCGATGATATCACAGATATTGAAAATGACAAATGTCAAATCGTATGAAGAATATAGAATATGCCAACCCAAGGATGGTACGACTCGGGCGGAGAATATAGAATTTTAGGGATTGAGATTTTTGATTTCCCGCCAGAGGCGGGTCTACCGTAGGCACGATATTTATCATTGGCCTGCCTGCCGCAGGCAGGGATTTGGGCATTGGTCATTAAAATATTCATTAGTCATTAGGATTTAATCATTAGTCATTCATCCTACCTACTACCCACTACTGCTGCCACTCCGGTCCCTGCCTCACCAGCAGTTCGGCGGCGCGGGCGGGCTCGGCCATTAATTCTTTCACAATGCGCTCCATCCTCATGGCTTGCGAGCCCTTTACCAAAATAGCGTCACCGGCCTTCAGATGCTCTTTTAAAAAACGCACCGCTTCCATAGCTTCAGCAAAACAAAACATCGCGGCGGAGTCAAAATCGTCCAAGCGCGCCTCGCGACAAATTGTCCGCGCCCGCTCCCCCACGGTCACCAAATAATCAACCTTGCTTTCAGACACGCGCCGCCCGACTTCCTGATGCCCTGCCTCGGAATAAGCCCCAAGCTCCAGCATATCCCCCAAAACCGCGTAACGTTTTGTTTTTTCCGGCAACGGCAATTGAGAAAAAGTATCAATGGCCATCAAGGCCGCCTGCGGCGACGAATTATAGCTGTCATCAATTATGAGCGTACTGTTCTCTCCCTTAACAATGCGCAAACGGCCGGGCGGTACCTTAAGTGAGTGAAGAGCGGTGGCAATGTTAATAAGATTTAGGCCGTAATGCAAACCAATGGCCGCCCCAGCCAAGGCCGCCATGGCCGCTGGCTTCCCGGCTACACCAGGCAAAAGCACGGGCACCGTAGAGCCCTGATAAGACATTTTGAAACTCACGCCGCGCGCTAAATCATGGCTATTGTCAGACTCATAACTAATTATCATGTCACTGCCGCGCACATCGGCCGCTGAACTAAAGCCATAAGTAAAAACAAATACGCCATTTGGCGCTTTTGTTTTAGCCACCAGCTCGTCATCAATATTTAAAATAGCGGCCGCGCCGGCGCGCAAATGTTTAATAATCACTCTTTTTTCGGCGGCAATATTTTCTATTGTTTCAAATTTTTCCAGATGAGCCGGAGCAATGGCTGTCAAAACCCCCACGTCACAAGGCGCCAGTGTCGTCAAATAAGCGATATCGCCGGGCTTGTCTGCCCCCATTTCTAAGACCAGCATCTGGGGGTAAGTGGAATCTTTCCAGATGATCAGACGAACTGCTGCCAAAAAAATTTTCAGCCAACCAATTATGGACTTATTGGCGCTCTCCTGCCCAATGATTGTCAAGGGCACGCCAATTTCATTATTGTAACTTTTAACGCTTTGCCGAACGCGCCAGCGCGACGAGAGAACGGTGCAAATTGCCCCTTTAGCGGAAGTCTTGCCGACTGATCCGGTAATGCCGATAATCTTGGGCTGATAACGCCGCACAATCAACCTTGAAAGTATCAACAATAATCCAGCTAAAATTTTCATAAAATAATCTGCGTTCTATGGTGCCGTCGTGACTTCACGCGGCGGAATTTCATAATATTGAAGAATGAACTTGGCAATCTTGCCAAAAAGCGGGGCGGCTGATGATTCGGCAAATTGTACGTCGCGCGGGCGATCAATTCTCACAATCATGGCAAAGCGCGGATTTTCTACTGGCCCGTAACCAATAAACGATCCAATGGTGGCGCCCGGTTCATAGCCCGGACCATCTTTACGCGGTATTTGAGCGGTGCCGGTTTTCCCGGCCAGATGATACCCTGGAACGCCAGCCCTTTTGCCGTGACCCTCTTCCACCACGGACACGAGTATGCCGCCAACCACGGCGGCTGTTCTCTCCGACACAACCTGCCTCACAGCTACTGGCTCATGAATTTCACTCTGACCATTGGCGTGAGTTATCTTTTGCACTAAATATGGTTTCATTAGTTTACCACCATTGGCCAAGGCCGCATACGCGGCCACCATTTGCAAAGGAGTAACTGTCAGGCCCTGCCCAAAAGAAGCGGTGGCCGCATAAATTTCGTTTTTTTCAGATAAACGACTGATGTCGCCCATGGCCTCCCCGTCAAGCTCTATGCCGGTTAATTCGCCAAAACCAAAATCGTCAATATATTTTTGAAAGGCGGCGGCGCCGAGCTGACGCATCGCAAAAATCGCCCCGGTATTCAGGGACTTTTGCAAAACCGACACCATGGTCTGAAGGCCGTATGCTTTGCTGTCGGAATTGCGAATCGTGTATGAACCAATCTTTACCTCGCCAGTATCGTTGTACGTTGTTTCTGGTTTGACTTTTTGCTGATCAATGGCGGCGGACATGGTCATTGTTTTCATAATTGACCCAGGTTCATATTCCAAAAACGTCGCGGGATTATTAAAGACAGCGATTTTTTCTGCTTCATTGTAAATGTTCGGATTAAAATCAGGATTACCGCACATCGCTAAAATTGCTCCGCTTTGCGGATTAATAACCACCACACTGCCGCCATCGGCGCCGTGCCGAGACACCCATTCGTCCAGAGCGCGGCAGGCGTTAAACTGAATCGGCCAATCAATGGTTAAAACCAGATCAGCGCCGTCTACGGCCGGAATAAATTGGCGATCAGCCATTGGTATCCACACTCCCTTGGCATCCTGTTCAGAGCGAATTGCTCCAGCCGTGCCAGCCAGGATTTTATCAAAAGAACCCTCTACCCCATATTGGCCAACCAAAGAATTATCCTGGTAGCTCACAAACCCCAAGATATGACTGCTGATTTCATTATTCGGATAGAAACGCTCAGCCATCTCTTGGAGTCCAATGCCAGCCAAGTTTAAGTCTTTAATTCCGGCCGCCGCATCTTCAGAGACGCGGCGCTTAAGAGGTTCATAAGGATCGTCGGGCTTTGATAAAATTTCTGCCAGGGCCTCGGCGGGCATATCTAAAATACCGGCCAGGGCCTCGGCGGTTTTCATCGGTTCTGATACTTCCCTAGTGTTGGCGTAAACAATATAAGCACGACGATTTATGGCCAAAGGAATTTGCCGAACCGTGCCGTCGGCGCTTTTCTCCGTAGCATAAATAGCGCCGCGTTTTGGAAACAACTGGCGATATATTTCCTGCTGGCCAGAGGCCAAAGCTAAATAAACATCATGGTTAACGACCTGAAGCTGCCAGAGACGCAATAACACGATCACTACTGCGACCGCGCCAATAATAACGAGCAAAGTCCAGCGCCATGGCTGAAGATTGGGGTTACTGTTTGGCCGGCGAGCTGGCCGAGAACGCGATTCGGCGAACAACAGCGCCATACCCCCACACTAGTCCCGGCTTAAGCCAAGATGTTTGATTAATCGTCTGTTGATTATTGTCATATTAGAATGCGCTGACCAGAGCGTGCCCAACTAGTAGTGGGAGGATACCCTGTGCCCTAGCGAACAGCAACAGCGGTAACGGGAGTTGTCAGATATTCAATATTCTCAAGGGGAGTGAGAGCTAATGAATGGCTGGCTGATTCCAAGCGCTGAAGCGACTCGGTCGCGGCCACTTGAATGGCAAGCTCCGCGTTGGTTTCTTCCAGCCGCTTGGTTTCCTGCTGAAGAGTCTTTAATCTATAACCTTGAGTGGCAACATCGTTAGTTAAACCGATGTAAACAATAATCAATAATACAACTGTGACAATACCCGAACGCTTAAGCCAAGGCGAATAATGGCCAGGATTTTTTTTATTACTATTATGTCGCCAGCCGTAAATCATATTAAAGCTTTTGCCATACTCTAAGTTTGGCGCTGCGCGCGCGCGGATTATCTGTTATTTCCAGGGGGCTCGGCCTAACCGGTTTCTTGGTCAAAATCCGACCCAACGGTTTTCGGGCACAGACACAGCGCGGAGCTGACGGCGGACAGATGCATTCTCGGGAGGCCTCCTTAAACAACTGTTTCACCAAACGATCTTCCAGCGAATGAAACGATATAACAGCCAAGCGTCCGCCACTAGCCAAAATTCTTATGGCCCCCCTAACGCCCCAGCGCAAATTCTCCAATTCCTCGTTAACGGCCATACGCAAGGCCTGAAAAGTTTTAGTGGCGGGGTGAAGGCGCGGCTGCATTGAACCGCGGCGCCGCCAAACGCACGCGATAACTTCCGCTAAATCGGTAGTGAAAACAAACGGTGCCTCATGACGGCGATTGACAATGGCTTTGGCAATTTGCTTAGCCTGCCTCTCTTCGCCCAATTCGCGAATGAGAGCGGCCAGATCATTTTCTCTCCACGTATTAACTATGACGGCGGCGGTCATACCTTTATCGCGCCCGAGGCGCATATTAAGCGGCCCCTTTTCCTGAAACGAAAGACCGAGCGCTGGGTCGCTAAGTTGTATTGACGATATACCGAGATCCAATACCACGCCATGGATAGGAAGATGGGGAGAGACATATTTTATGGTTTCCTCTAACTGACGGAAATTCTTTTGCCAGCACTCAACGTTCGGCCCGAGCAAACGAGCGGCACTGATGGACACGGGGTCAAGATCAAAAACAAAGAGTCGTCCCGCGGGCCCAAGGCGCGCCAATATTGCCCGCGTATGTCCGCCGCCGCCAAAAGTTCCGTCCACAAAATTCTGTCCCGGCTGCGGATCCAGAGATTCAATAACTTCTTTAAGAAGAACTGGAACATGGTCAAGCATACCCCCACACTAGTCCGGTCTAAGCCAGAATGTTTTATTCGTTGTGTATTGGTCATTGTCATAATAGAACGTATTAGCCACAGCATACTCAACTAGTAGTGGGGGCATATTGACATACGTTTCGTTTCTAAACTCCCAAATTATTCAAGGCCTCGGCAATCGCTCCGCTATTTTGCTCTGTCCCCTGCCGATACGATTCCCAATTGTCCGCACTCCAGAGCTCCAGACGATTAAATAAACCGGTCACCACAATGCTCTTTTTTAAAGAGGCGTATGAACGGAGATACTCTGGAATCATCACACGACCTTGCTTATCCAAAACAACCTCCATGGCGCCAGCCAGCATTAGCCGCGCAAATGCCCGCGTATTGGCTTGCGCCAGAGGCAAAGTGGCGAGCTTCTCGGCCAAGGCCTGCCATTCTTTTTGCGGATATAGAAAAAGGCAAGAGTCCAAACCTCTAGTTACCACTGCCCCATCGGAAAACAAATGACGAAATTTAACAGGTATAGCAAGGCGCCCTTTCGCGTCCATAGTATGCGAATATTCGCCTATAAACATTGATTTTTTAGAAAATGACGCTTGGTTGTTCACAAATTTAATAGTTTATACCCACATTTATCCACTTTTTACCACTTAGATATTATTTTACACCACTTTTGTAATATGGTCAAACCCCGCACCTTTACAGCTATGGTGTTCTTTGGCTACTAAGCATGGGATTATAGCCATAAAACTGCGTTTGATATTGGCATTCTTGGCGCCAAAAGGTGCGGGGAAACCACCTAGCATGCAACTACTTAGTGATTTGTGGCTAAAATAAAACAAAAAACCCCGCTATGCAGGGTCATTAAACAGAGAAGTTACAAAAGATGTGGATATCTTATTCTTTTTTCAAAGTGATGTTTGGTATGCCGCCATAAACCGGCTTTACAAAGCCGCGAAATCCGGATTTCAATTTCAGAGGCGCTATCTTTTCTGCCGAGCGCAATGAAACAATTCTCAAATCATAAATCCAGCCAATAACGTTGACAAGAGAAACAACTAAGCGCGTGGTAGTAAATGATCCTGCACTAAGTACAACCGCAATGCCATCTAAATCAGAAAATGATATTTTATGCTCTCGGCAAAATTTGATAAGCAACGGCAATATACCGCCCAAGCGATGCGAGCGAATAAGATGACCTCGTTCATACGCTATCTTGTGCAAACGAGCAGTTAAAAAAATTTTTAGAACTCCACCGTCTGTTGGCGCAATAACTAACAGCATCTAACCTCAATGGCCTTACCTCTTCTTACGGCGACGGCGACGGCTTACAGATGACGGTCGGGCAACAGCGCGACGCTGACGCTGCATGGTGTCAATCACCACCAAATGCCGACACTCCAAAATGTCATAAAGAAAACGATCGCCTACGTCTTTGCGATAGCGATATTCATTGGAGCTCATGACCGTATATTTAACCTCTTCATTTAAATCTCGCTCAAATCTCTTGAACAGCCTTGATATCTGCTGTCGGTTAACTTGCCCGACAATCAAGAGATCGGTCGCTCCCTGCCGCTCGCCCACAAACAGGCCAGCGAGGATCAGCAATCTTAGCCGGCCGGCTTTTTGTAAACGTCTTACTAAATCATGTTCAATCAACAGCTGGGCCTTCATGAACAACGCCCGTAACTCCGCGAACAAAAGCCAGCCCGGATCGATGCGATAGGTTGTCTCGCCAGTGTCTGAACGAACGCCGGCCGTTAAACATCCCAGGATCGTAAGCTCGTGCAGGATTTTTAATGTTTTTGAGGAACGGCCCTTGAGCTGACGCCTAAGTTCAGTGACCGTGAAATCCTCCTCAGGATGAAAAAGATAAAAACGAAGAAGGCGAATAAATTCGCCAGCTCCAAAAAGTCGCTCTAAAATGGTCATTGGCTCAAATTCTTAAGCAAATACGCTGACGCGTTTAACGTGTGGCTAACCTGCTTTTATAGTATAATGATCAAAAGAAGCGGTCAAATTCGCCCCCGGCCGGTGGCGCCCCGTCGCGCACCGCAAGGGCGCGGTCATAATATCCCATGAACCAACGCCATACAATCGTCATTAACCTAACCTCAAGCATCTCGCTAGATACAGTCACTGGGCGGGTGGCCGACTCTCTAGACGAAAAAAAATTAACGCTCGGCACTTTTTTTATTCTTTTGCATATAGAGGATATCAGTTCACTCGTGCCATGGGCCACCGCCTTTGCAAAATTTCTTGAAGAAATATATTACCAGACCATTACCGTAGATCCGATGATAAGTGTAGAGCGGGCTTTAAGCATTGCCCGACAAAAAGCCCGCAACAAACTTCAGCAGCTTAGCCGCGAAGGACAAAACTTTAATCCCGAGACCGTCCATTACTGTTTCGGAGCAATCAAGAGTAATAACCTTTGGCTGACTCATACACCTGGCATTCAGGCCTATCTTCTCCATCAATTCAGCGGCGCCTCCTATAGCACGCCCCGCTATCGCTGGCTGGATATTTTAAAGACCCCTTCGCCCCGCCTGGGCGGGGCGCATGAATCGTCTCTCGCGGCGACAATTGTTTCTGGCCCAATCGGCAACAACGATGTCCTGATAATTTGCACGCCGTCAATCACTGACACCATTGGCTTGGAACGTCTGGAAAAAATAGTAACAGACGTCACTTGGGAAGGCATTGAAACTATTCTCATGCGACATTTTAGAACAGCCGGCGGACGCTGGACATTTGGAGCCATATTGTTGCGCCCTTTAGCGACTGACTCTCCTCCCGCCGTCGCAGTCACCTCATCAATGCTTAATTTGTCCGACAAAGAAAAGGGTACCTCCGCGTTTTTAGTCAGACAAAATAGCAAGCTCTATAAACGCCTCTGGCAAAATGCCGCTCGTCTGGTGGAACAAGTGATCGCCAGAAAACCGCGGCGCGCTGGCCAGTCCGCCGCTCTGCCAAAGCCGAGCTGGGGATGGCGACTGGGGCGCGCCGCGAGAAAAATATGGACGCTGCTCGCAAGAACTGCTCTCTTTTTAATTCTTGCTCCCTTCAAACTGGCAAGCACGATCTTAACTGATATGGGACGTCAAAATATCAAAAATTCTGCGCAACGCCGTTATGACGCGGCAATTCATCGCCTCGGAGAATACCTGCAAACTTTGCCCCGCTCTGCCCAGCGTTTGCTGATTATTTCTTTGTTGTTTGCTTTCTTATTTGTTCAAAGTTTAGTTTTCTTAGCGGCTAGAAAAACGCGCGAGAATCAGCTGACCACT
>MGEP01000056.1 GCA_001791425.1 Candidatus Uhrbacteria bacterium RIFCSPLOWO2_02_FULL_48_12 | reverse complement strand
ACCTATACCATTAAACTACCGGCCACTGTTGAGGTGGCTCCGCAAATACTTAAACTCATTGTGGGACGCCATCGCGTTTTTTAGCCCACTGGCAATCACGCCGCGGGGAATTCTTGCGGGCAAACATTAAATAGCTGGCGATGCTTCGGCTACTCGAGACGGCACGACAGCGTCTTCCACGACCATTTTCTTATTAGTCAAGCTAATGACCTGCGCGGCGTTAATAACCAGCTCACGAGCGAGCATCCTTGGCACCAGCGCCGGCTTAACAATATAGCGCGCCACTCTTTGCTGTTCAGCATCTATCTCAAAAGAGGCCACCACGCCGAGGCGGTATCCGTTCTTGGTTTCAACCGGCACCCCCAGAATCTGTTGGTTTGATAATTGCATCTTTTTGGGCTCTGTCTTTGTGACCGTCTTTATGGAAAATATACCACTGTTGGAGGGCTAAAAGCAATGTGGTCAAAAACCAATACAAAGCAAGGCCGGCCGGAAATGTCCAGCCGATCACCACGGTCACCACGGGCATTACGTAGGTCATCTGCTGGTTCATTATAGTCGCGAATTCCTCATCTTTTGAGGCCTCGCCCTTAATGGCCGGCTTTTTTCTGACAAGCATATGCCCTTGCCAAAACTGAGCCGCCCCAGCGAGGAGGGCCAGCCAGGGGCTGGGCACTCCCAAATTTACCATGCCCCAAAGCCCTTGCTGATTAAGCGCTCCGGGGTTCACGACAAAAGGATAAAGCGCAGACAGGTTTTCGGGCTTTGCGCTGTTGTTAAAAATCTGAAAAAGGGCAATAAAAAACGGCAACTGCAGCAGCAGGGGCAAACAGGAAGAGAGAGGGTTCACCTTTTCTTCTTTGTAGAGTTTCATGGTGGCCTCGGCCTGTTTCTCCTTACTGCCGGGGAACTGTTTTTTTATCGCTTCCAGCTTTGGCTGAAGATCCTGCATGGCTTTTTGGGCCCTGATTGATTTTAGAGAAAGAGGATAAAGGAGAATCCGAATCAAAACCGTTAAAACAATAATGGCGATTCCCAAATCATGTGCCGCGATGGTGTTGTAAATAAACACCAAAAGATTAAAAAGCGGCTGATAAAAAAATGTGTGATAAAGCGCCACCATAACCAAGCAGTTAAACTACCTCATCAACGCCGCCAATGCTCCAGGGGTGGCAGCGAAAAAGCCGCCGAGCCGCAAGCCATAAGCCGTAAGACCCGTATTTTTTGACAGCTTCAAGCGCATATTCCGAGCAGGTTGGATAAAAACGGCAGCAGCCACGGGGAAAGAAAATCCGCCCTATCCCGTGATCCGGGGAAAGAGTGGATTGATAAATCTTAATCAAGGTAAAAATTAAATATCGCATAAATTATAGACGGGCCCGGCGCAGGGCTTCTTTGACAGCGGCCAAGCGTTCATCTTTTGTTAATTTCAATAGCGGGGGGCGAATGGTCAACATTATATCTACTCCACGATTTAATAACTTGATTTCCGACGCCAACAGATGACGCACCTGCCGCTTTAAACGATTGCGCACTGTTGCTTTTTTAGAAACAGCGACCCCGGCCACAACGGTGGCGCGAGGATAACTATTTGCCGTGGGCAAAAACCGCAAGGTTAGACCAGGAACATTAATTTGCCGGCCCCGGCGCAGCAGAAAATTGATATCCCGTCGGTGTCTCAACCGACGCTTTTTTGGAAACATGATTAATTATCGCGGGGCCAGACGGTGGCGGCCCTTTTGCTGGCGGCGCTTCAAAACATTACGGCCGCCGGCACTGCGACGCCGCACCCGCCAGCCATGCACCTTTTTTGGATATTGTTTTTTTGGTTGATATGTTCGCTTGGGCATACCTTAATTGTTAATTTCTAATTCTTAATATCTAATCTCTAAACAATAGACAAATTCTAAATTCCAATGTTTCAAGATTATTTCTATTATCTATTTAGATATTAGGTATTGGAATTTATTTGTATGAACCTCCGCGCGGCAAGACCGCGGGGAATTAGCTAGTTAAAAATTAGTGCTTATAACTTAGGGTTTACGTGTACTATAATACCTTGTTAAAGACTTATCGTAAAGAGCAAGGTGATTATTGCTGGGGGTTTTGTGCTTTTGGCGATCGTGCGGGGAAGTGGATAAAATTATGACCGGCGATAATCTTCCATACACAATTCCTCCACAGTTTATAAACACGGGCTATGGCCAAACAGCCCTTTGGATAGAATAATTATTATGCTATATTGTGAGATGCGCCCGGAAACTATTTTTGGACAGCAGTAAATCCCTGACGCGTAACCCCTGATTATAATCATTTTTATCAACTATGACCAACCAGCAAATTTGGCAGGCGGTTCTTGGTGAGCTTGAGCTCATTCTTAGTCGCGCCAATTTCACGACTTGGTTTAAAAATACCTATATTATAGAGGTTTGCGAGGGGCGAATTATTGTCGGTGTCCCCAACACCTTTACCAAAACTTGGTTAGAGAAAAAATATCACCCGGCCATTGTTAAGGCCATCCAAAATATTTTACAAGAAAACGTTGCCGAAATTATTTACAAGGTCAATCAGCGGCCGGTTGGGCTGGAAGCCGAAAAGGCGCTTCCTCCGCTGGGGGTGCCGGCGCCCGCAGAAGAAGCGCGTCTCGCACCTGTTAATCACGGCGGACTTAACTCGCGCTATACTTTTGAAAGTTTTGTGGTTGGCAAAGGGAATGAATTGGCACACGCCGCGGCTTTGGCGGTGGCCAACTCGCCGGGCCAAGTATATAATCCTCTTTTTATTTATGGCGGGGTGGGGCTCGGAAAAACACACCTGCTTCAGGCCATTGGTCTTAAGCTCATAGAAAAGGGCGTGCGTATTTTATATGTTACCAGTGAGCGCTTCACCACCGACTATATTCAATCTGTCAGAACAGGCCACGGCAAAGAATTCAAGGACCAATACCGTTCAGTAGATTTATTATTAATTGATGACATTCAGTTCATTGCTGGCAAGGAAGGAACCCAAGAAGAATTCTTCCATACCTTTAATGCTCTTCACCAAAACAACAGGCAAATAATTTTAACTTCTGATCGGCCGCCCAAAGCCATTCCCGCCCTAGAACAGCGTTTGCTGTCGCGTTTTGAGTGGGGCATGATTGCCGATATTTCCCAGCCCGACTTGGAGACCCGCATTGCCATTCTTCAAACCAAGTGCAAAGAGCGCAAGATAGATATTGAGCGCGAGATTATTCATTATTTGGCTACCACTTTTCAGCAAAATATACGTGAATTGGAAGGTGCTCTGAACCGTATTGTGGCCGAGTGGCAATTTCATGGCGAGGCGCCCCACATTGACGCTGTCAAAAAAATGTTTAACTTGCGGGAAACCGACCAGCCGCGCCGTCAAGTCTCCCCCAAACATCTTATTGGTATGGTTTGCCGCTATTTTGAGGTGCCGGAGGCCGACATCTTCGGCAAAAGCCGCAAGCGCGAGTTGGTGATCCCTCGCCAGATTATTATGTATTTGTTAAGAGAGGATGGTCGGGTATCTTATCCCTCCATTGGGCAGGAAATTGGTCAACGCGACCACACCACCGCTATGCACGCTCATGAAAAAATTAAAGAGGCGATTGAAACTGATGAGCGCATCAGGCGCGATGTTTTGACAATTCGCCAGCAACTGTACACAAGTTAATAAAAATTATTCACTTCTTGTTTTGTTTGCTGATAGTTTAAAATACTTTGTTCTCTTTCCCCACCCCGCACACACCCTTAGGGTTTTTTGTACCCACCCCATGTTGATTCTTTTTTTCTCTTAGTGTGATATTTAAACCAAAATATTAAATATTTTTCTATCCTCCCCATACCCACACCCCAATCACTACCACTACCAATTTATTAAATAAACAATCTATGAAATTCTCTTGTTTAAAAGAAAACTTATTGCGCGGTATTAACCTTGTGGGCCACCTATCCTTAAAAACATCCAGTCTGCCAATTCTTGGCAATGTTTTGTTTAAAGCGGAAAAAAACACCCTTACTTTAACCACCACTAACCTAGAGGTGGGAATATACCATGAGGTAAGGGGCAAGGTAGAAGAAACAGGTGAATGCTTGTTGCCGGCGCGCCTTCTTTTGGACCTCGCACCACTATTGCCAGAGGACACAATTATTATCAATACAACCACCGAAGGATTAGCAATTAAAGCCAAAAACCTAAACACCACCCTGCGCACCGCGCCAATTACTGACTTTCCTATTATTCCAACCATGGATAAACCTGCCTATAACCTAGCCGTAAAAACCCCACAACTGACTAAGGCGTTAGACAAAACAGGTTTTGCCATGGGCCGGGTGGAGCAACGACCGCAATTTGGCGGAGCCCTGTTTGTGGTTGATGAACAAAACAAACAAACACTCACTATTGCGGCCACTGACGGCTATCGTCTCTCTGAGGTTGTTTTACTCCTAGACAAACCCACCAAACCCTTCAAATTAATAGTGCCTGCCACAACCATTCATGAAATTCGGCGTATTCTGTCTCAAGACGATATCAGCGAAACATTTGAGATTCAAGCAACAGACAACCAAATTAATTTTGCGACTGAAGCATCACAAATAATTTCCCGTCTTATTGACGGCGAGTATCCAGATTACCAGCCCTTATTTCCAGCAAAACCATTAACCGTATGCGAGGTCCACAAAAACGATCTTTTGCGTGCTATTAAGGCGGCGTCCTTATTTTCACGAGCCGGGATTTTTGATGTTTCCTTTTCGGCCGCCCCAAACCAGCCCCTGGAAATATCATCAGAAAACGCCAATGTGGGGGCCCACCGCACCACTGTTGGGGTTAAGTGCTCAGGCGACAAGGTCTTTATAACCGCCAACGCTCGTTATCTTTTGGATGGGGTTAGCGCCGTGGACGGAGACACAGTTAAACTGTTATTTACAGGCGCCGATCGTCCAATTTTGATTGAGCCGAGCAAGGACGACCATATTCGTTTTCGTCATTTGGTAGTTCCTATTAAGCAGTCTTAGGCGGCTCAAGGAATATAATTAAATAACCGCTCCTCGCTTCTGGTATTGTCTATATCATCAAAAGCCTCTAAACGAAGCGTGTGAAAGCCGGTGCTGGTAGAGGCGCTGCTCAGGGGCACCAAAAACTCCAACTCTCCAGTTCCCGAGATCTCGCCCAAGAGCGATCCATCAAGATAGTATTTTATTCCTTTGAGCCCGCGCGGAGCCGAAGCACTTATTTTAACCGAAAGACTTTGCCCGCGAATGGTTTCACCCGTTACCGGAGCAGTAATAGTAAGCTGCGGCTGGCTGGCCAGAGTGTGCAAATCGTCATATTCTTGGGGGGCGAGCTCGCCCCCAGCGAGGTTATTTTCCTTGGCCCAGCGAGCCAGAGCCGTTTCCCATGAAGCGTAGTTGGGATCGTCCGCCGGGTTTTCGGGCGGCGGCCCCAGAGGGTCGTCACGCTTAACATAATGAAGAATTTCGTGAAGCTCTTTGTAGGTTTTTTCTTCACGATAGGACGCCGGGGTGAGCTCAGTGGCTCGCTTGCCCGAAGCCCGGTCAATAACTACTTTTTCTTCGGACACCAACACACCCCTTAATATCGGTTTTTCCGGCAGTACCGGATCTGGCTGAACAAACACCTCTTGGGGGGTGTCGCCCAGCACGCGTTTCATAAAAGCATTCCAAATTGGCGCGGCCACCAGCACGCCGTCGGCGCCGCGAGCCATGGCCTTGTTGTTGTTATTCCCGGCCCAGACCCCGGCCACCAGCGAGGGTGTATAGCCAATGGTCCAGCCGTCATGCCAATCATTGGTCGTGCCAGTTTTGGCGGCGATTGGCCGATCACCCAGGACTAGCGGGCTCTGGCTTCCAAAAATGAAAGACCGAGAGACATTGTCAGAAATAATGCTTGTAATTTGCCGCGCCACATTTTGCGGGAGAATTGTTTGGGGGTTGGGCTCAAACGAGGCCAGAACTTGTCCGTGTGAGTCTTCCACTCTCAAGATCGGCGTAGTTGGGTTATATACGCCGTCTCGGGCAAAGGCCTGAAATGCCGCCGTATGTTCCAAGAGTTTTACCTCACCGCCGCCCAGCACCAAAGACAAGCCGAACCGGCTGCGCTCATCAAACGTGGTGTAGCCTAAACGCGCGGCCAAATCAAGAACATTGTCAACCCCAGCCAGGTAGAGGGTTTTTACCGCCGGAATATTTAGAGAACCAGCCAGCGCCTGGCGGATAGACACTGGGCCGTGTTCCTGGCCGTCATAATTGTGGGGAGTGTAATCCTTGGTGTCGGTTTTGAACGTGGTCACCACGTCATAAAGAATTGTTTCCGGCGCGTAGCCCCGCATGAAGGCGGTAGCGTAGACAATGGGTTTAAAGGAAGAGCCGGGCTGACGGGGCCGCAGCGTCACGTTAACATTGCCGTCATATTCTTCGGCAAAATAATCACGCGAGCCGACCATGGCCAGCACCTGTCCGTTTTTTGGATCCAGCGCTACCAGCGCGGCATTGTTGCCGCCGTACTTTTTTTCGTTTTTGGCCGCGCCAGCCGCGACCTCTTCCTCGGCAATTTTTTGTTTGTATAAATCAAGAGTGGTAATAATTTTTAAGCCGCCGGTTTCCACCAGCCGCTCGCCAAACTGCTCGCTTAGCAGCTCTTTAATATAAAAAACAAAATGCGGCGCCAAGATGCCTTCTTTAAACGGCACGAATTTTAGCTCACCTGTCTTGGCCGCCTCTGCTTCGGACGGCGAGAAATATCCTAGCTTGGCCATCTCTTCAATAACGTAGCGTTGCCGCGCCAAAAGCTCATCGCGATGACTGCCATATGGAGAAAGGTAGGAAGGGGCCTTGGGAAGAGCCGCCAAGAGAACGGCCTCGGCCGGGCTTAGGTCCTTGGCAGATTTTTTAAAATACATGTTCGCCGCGGCCTCAATGCCATAAGCACTGCCGCCGTAGGGGATAGAATTAAAGTACATTTCCAAAATTTGATCTTTGGAGAAGCGCTGTTCAATGCGGTAAGATAAAATCAGCTCCTGAATTTTGCGCCGCCATGTTTTTTCTCCGCCGACGATTGTATTTTTTACGAGCTGTTGAGTGATGGTGGATCCGCCTTGAACGCGCCCGCCCCGCAGGAGATCTACCAACAGCGCGCGGGCGATTCCCTTGAGGTCAAAGCCGCGATGCGAATAGAAATCTCTGTCCTCGGCGACCAGAGTCGCATTTTTAACAACGGACGGCAGATCGGCAAGTTTGATGGGCGTGCTTTTCTGGTCGCCGGATATTTCGTAAAGAAGTGTCTGGCCGGTGCGGTCGTAAATTTTGGTGCTGGCCTGAGCCATGCGCCGCGAAAGATTAGATGGGTCAGGAAGATCGCGCGAGTACCAAGCCACGAGC
Source organism: Candidatus Uhrbacteria bacterium RIFCSPLOWO2_02_FULL_48_12 (assembly GCA_001791425.1). GTDB lineage: Bacteria > Patescibacteriota > Patescibacteriia > GWA2-46-9 > GWA2-46-9 > GWA2-46-9. Next base: position 6,377 of record MGEP01000056.1, on the reverse strand, counting down.
CCGAGCGCCAACGTGAAGCCCGCCACAGCCAGAAACAATCCGATAATGATAAGCGGTCCAATCCAACGCCATCGCGGCCGGCGGTATCTAACCTGCGGCCTAGGGCGTTTGGAGGAATATGGGTTATAAGCAATTTTTTTTAAACTTGGATGAGGCATGACTTTTGTAAATTCTAAATCCTAAGCACCAATTTCTAAATCAATGATAGTTAATTGAAAGATAAAAAGCAAAAACCACAAGTTCTATATTTTGTATTCTTAGCGATACCCCGATTTGGTGTTGGAATTTATAATTATGTAATTTATATTCACCCCCAACCTTATTCTACTACATAAAGGGCCTTGATGCTCACTGGCTTAATATTGGTGTTTATTGGTGTGGTAACAGGGCCTTGCCAGGAACGGCCTTCTTATTTATACTGGGGTAACTATGAAACTAGCCGCTATTCAACCTATGGCCAAATCATTGGCGCCAGACCTTCAGCGTTTATTGGAAGATAAGCAATTTTTGGCCATTCCCAAGGTAGGAGACGTGGTCAAGGGTCGGGTTTTGAGCGCTTCCAAAACAGAGGTCCATCTGGATATCGGCGGTTATGCCGCGGGAGTAGTCCGGGGCAGAGAGCTTTATAATGAGTCGCCCGAATACGGCAATCTTAAGGTTGGCGACGAGGTTGAGGCCACTGTTTTGGAGATGGAAAACGAACTTGGCGAACTAGAACTTTCTTTTAGGTTTGCCGGCCAGCGCAAGTCATGGGACAACATCAACATTCTAAGGGACGTTGGGACAACAGTGGAGGTGGAAGTCATGGAAGCCAACCGCGGCGGGTTACTCGTGCGCCTGGATCACCTCAACGGTTTTTTGCCGGTCTCGCAATTACTGCCCGAGCATTACCCAAGAGTGCCGGGCGGCGACAAGGCAAAGATACAGGATCAATTAAAAACATATGTGGGACAGCGCTTTAAGGTGAAGGTGCTGGATGTTAGCCCGGATGACGAAAAATTAATTTTCTCGGAAAAGAAAATAGTGGAAGATGAACAACTAGCGCGCGTGGCCGCTCATCAGGTGGGCGAGGTGTACGAGGGACCCGTCACCGCCATCACTGACTTTGGCGCCTTTATGCAGTTTGCCGATGGTCTCACCGGGCTTATTCATATTTCCGAGCTGGCCTGGCAGCGCGTTGATCATCCAACTGACGTAGTTAAGATTGGTGACGTGGTACGAGCTGAAATAATTAACATTAACGGCTCAAAAGTTTTTCTCTCAAGAAAGCGTCTGCTCCCCGACCCCTGGAAAACAGTGGAAGAGAAATATCATATTGGCGACGTGGTTCGCGGGCGAGTCTTAAAAATTAATCCGTTTGGTTTATTTGTTGAACTTGATCCGGAGATTCATGGTCTCGCCCATGTCTCCGAACTGGAAGCCAAAGATCCGGCCGCTCTCGGCATTAAAGTTGGCGACACGGCCGAGTTTAAAATAATTTCTCTAAAGCCAAGTGAACATCGACTAGGTCTTTCCCTAAAGGCGCTTAAAATTTCAGACGCGCCAGCCGGGGCGGGTCTTGAGGCGGCGGAATTGGCCAACACCACTATGGCCGAACCATTCCCAACACCGGAACCAAATCTTGCTGAAAACCAGCCAGCCGCAACGGATTAAACGTGAACAAGATTCCCAACCCATTTCGCTAGAAAGGCCAGCCCTTTCTAACGGGGTTTACGTTATAGTTCTTGCGGGGTATAATATCAACATGCCCCGTAATACAACATTCGCCATGTGGCACCATCCTACAAAGCTTAATTATTTTTTTAGGATAGTCTTTCGTAAATTTTCAAACCGTTCGCTTTGGGTATTATTTACCTCCACCAAGGACAGCGAATGTTGATATACGGGGTATGAGTAATCTCTTAAAAAAATTTTCTCTTATAATCTTGCTTTTCTTTGTGCTGATCGCTCTGTTTGGCGCCTATTCTTCCAGCCGTCAAACCACAAAGCCGGTCGGTTTGGATGTGTTGGTCGCCAACATTGAACAAGGAAAAGTTGAAAAAGCGATAGTCAGCAATAACACCATAGAGGTTACCCTAAAAGACGGCACGCGCGAGACAGTAACCAAAGAACCAACAGAATCTTTGCCCACCCTTCTTAAAGATTACGGGGTTAGCGCCGAGATAATAAAGCAGCTGCCAATTGAGGTGGCGAGCGAGGGCGGTTGGATCTTTTGGCTTTCGGCCGTTATTCCATTCCTCATGCCCCTTCTCCTTTTTGGCCTGCTTATTTATTTTATGATGCGTCAAGTGCAGGGCATGAATAATCGCGCTCTAACTTTTGGGCAAAGCGGCGCGCGCGAAATTCCGGGCGAGCACACCGACAAAATAAACTTTGCTTCAGTGGCCGGCGCCAAAGAAGCCAAAGCCGAACTGCTGGAAATTGTGGAGTTTCTAAAAAGCCCGCAAAAATTTCAGGCCGTGGGGGCAAAGATTCCAAAAGGGGTGCTGCTCCTCGGCGCGCCCGGCACGGGCAAAACCCTGATGGCCCGGGCCGTGGCCGGCGAAGCGGGCGTTCCCTTCTTTCATATTTCCGGATCAGAGTTCGTTGAAATGTTTGTGGGGGTCGGGGCCTCGCGGGTGCGCGATCTTTTCCGCCGCGCCAAAAAAACCGCGCCCTGCATTGTTTTTATTGATGAAATTGACGCCGTGGGCCGTCAGCGCGGAGCGGGGCTGGGCGGTTCGCACGACGAGCGCGAGCAAACACTCAATCAAATTCTGGTGGAGATGGACGGCTTTGAGCCCAATACCAATGTTATTGTCATGGCCGCCACCAACCGGCCGGACGTTCTTGATCAGGCCCTGCTTCGGCCCGGGCGATTTGACCGCCGGGTGACCATTGATTTGCCGGATATTAACGACCGCGAAGAAATTTTAAAAATTCATGCCGTCGGGAAACCTATGGCCAAAAACGTGTCTTTGCGGCGCATCGCCGAGCGCACACCCGGGTTCTCTGGAGCGGATTTGGCGAACATCATCAATGAGGCGGCAATCTTAACCGTGCGGCGCAACAAAAAACAAATTGAACAGCCCGAATTTTTTGAAAGCGTGGAAAAAGTAATGCTCGGGCCGGAGCGGCGAAGCCATATTTTGAGCGAGAAAGAAAAACGCATCACCGCTTATCATGAAGCCGGTCATGCTTTGGTGGCCCATACCCTGCCGCACGCTGACCCGGTTCACAAGGTGTCCATTATTTCTCGCGGTCAGGCCGCGGGCTACACTCTTAAATTGCCGGAGCAGGACAAGCATTTTCATTCGCGCTCCGAGTTTATAGATGATTTGGCGGTGATGCTTGGCGGTTACACCGTGGAGAAAGAAGTTTTAGGGGAAATTACCACGGGCGCGGCCAATGATTTAAAACAAGCCACGCGCCTGGCGCGGCGTTTGGTCACCGAGTTTGGCATGAGCTCGCTTGGCCCGCGTACCTTTGGCGAAAAAGAAGAAATGATATTTTTGGGGCGCGAGATTACGGAACAGCGCGACTACAGCGAAGCGGTGGCCGCGGCCATAGACAAAGAGGTTGGCTCATTTTTGAAGCGAGCGCAGATTATGGCCAAAAAAGTTATCCTTGACAAGAAGCATCTGCTAGAGCGGATTGTGGGGCAGTTATTAAAAAAAGAAACTTTAGAGCGGGAGGAGTTTGAAGCGCTCCTCTCCGCTACTTAATTACCCCCGGAGGCGGGGGTGAAGGAGGAAATATGAACAAACCGCTTTATCGAACAATTTTAATTTCGGCCTGGCGGACCACCTGGAACCATAAACGCTTGTGGTTTTGGGGTCTGTTTGTCGGTCTTTTGGGCAATGCCGGAGAATATCAGTTTTTGGTGACGGCTCTTGATCGCCTGTCTGCGGGCGAGATCGCGCCCAGCGCAACCAGCGGCCTTGGGCAGGGTCCGCCCCTCAATGCTCAAACAATGCTCGGCCTCGCTAATGCTTTTTCGGCCAATGCCTTTACCACCTTTGTTCTCTTGCTAATTAGTTTAATCATTATTGCTGTGGCCGCTTTTTTTATTTGGCTGGTCATGGTTTCAGTGATTGCTCTGGTCAAGGCCGGCGCCGTCTTGGCCGCGGGCGACGAGCCGCCGAGTTTGGCTGAGGGCGTGGCCGATGGTCAGCGATTTTTCGCCCCAGTGCTTGTTCTTTATGTTTTTGGCCGTTTGTTATTGTGGTTTCTCTTTACCATTCTTGCTCTCTTCGGGCTTCTCGCCATGAAAGATTTTCTGGTGGGCTTCCCCATGTTTATGGTCGCTTTTATTCTTCTTTTGCCGGCGCTGTTTGTGGTGTCGTTTGTGGTGCGCTACGCCATTATGTATGTCGTTTTAAAGAAGCGTACACTGCTGGAAGCGTTTGATTCAGCCGTTGCTCTGGTGCGGGAGAATTGGCTAATCACCATAGAGCTCGCCTTCTTCCTCTTTGTTGTCAACCTTGTCGTTGGCGCCGCTCTGGCCCTGCTCGTGGCTGGTTTTGTTTTCCCCATTCATCTGGCCGCCCTCACCATGGGCCAGCTTGGCCTTTTGGGCTGGGCTATTTCTCTGGAATTTTTGGCGGCTGTTTTCTTTCTGCTCATTCTTTTCAGCATTGGTTCGGCTCTGGGGACATTCCAGTGGCTGGCTTGGACAATGCTCTTCCAGCGTTTGCAGGATAAGGGGCCGATTAGTAAAATTGTGCGTTTGCTTAGTCGCTGGACGAGCAATCGTTCGGTGCGCGCGGCCAGAGCTTAATCCCCCACCACTAATCGGGCGCGACAGTAGCGCCTTCATATTGATAATATGCTTAAGCAGAAAATAAACGGAAAACATTTGCCGTTGAATGAGTTGGTGATTGGGCGGAATATGCGCCCGATTAGTGTGGGGGTATGTCAGTAGCGCTGGGGAGCAACCACGAGGGGATTCCTCACATTGCTTCTGACGAAGCGCAGGAAAAACTTAAAGAAAAAATTAAGACCATTGGCCTAAAAGATAAAGAGCACGAGGTTGAAGCGCGGGCCAGACTGCTGGGGCTTCCTTACATAAACCTGCGGGGCTTCCCCATTAGCACTGACAGCATTGCGGTTATTCCTGAAGCGACCGCCGAGCGCTTAAGGGTTGTTTGTTTTTGGCTCGCCATCAATGATTTGCGCGTGGGCGCGGCGGATCCGGGGAGCGGTGAAACAGAGGCCTTCATTAAGACGCTCGGGGCAGAGCACTTTGCCGAGCCGGTTGTTTATTTAATTTCTGAAGAAAGTTTTAGAATAGCCAAAGAGGCCTATAAGCGAGTGCCTAAATTAAAAAAAGCTCAAACCGGCGTGAGCATCACCGAAGAAGAGCTGAATCGTTACGGTGAAAAAATCAGCACCCTTAGCGATCTGGAAAATAGCTTAAAAGATTTAACCACTACCTCGGCGGTGGCGACCATGATTGCCGGCGGCCTTAAAACCCGCGCCTCCGATATCCATTTGGAAGCTGAAGAGGGCGGCGTTAAATTGCGCTACCGCATTGACGGCGTGCTTTATGCCATTGCTACTCTGCCAGCCAATATCGCGGCCAAAGCCATTCCTCGCTTAAAACTTTTGGCCGGTTTAAAAATTAATGTGGCCGATCGGCCGCAAGATGGACGCTTTACCATCAATTTAACCAACGACAAGGTTGATGTTCGCGTCTCGGCCCTGCCCACCGCTCATGGCGAAAGTATTGTCATGCGGCTTTTGCGCTGGTCAGCCGGCGGCGTAGATTTTGAACAATTGGGATTGGTCGGCCGAGCTCGCGAGCAATTGACTCAAGAAATGACTAAGCCCAACGGCATGATTATTTCAACTGGCCCGACCGGCTCCGGAAAAACCACCACCCTTTATGCCATTATTAATAAGCTCAATAACGCAGCGCGCAAAATTATCACGATTGAAGATCCCATTGAATACAAATTGTCCGGCATTAATCAGAGCCAAGTGGAGGCCAGTCGCGGCTACACTTTTGCCAATGGGCTTCGTTCAATTTTGCGCCAAGACCCGAACGTGGTCATGGTGGGAGAGATTCGCGATCCGGAAACCGCCGAGATCTCGGTGCAAGCGGCCTTGACCGGCCACCTGGTGCTCTCCACCCTGCACACCAATGACGCGGCTGGCGCTATCCCCCGCTTTTTAAGCTTGGGAGCAAAGACTGAACTTCTGCCGTCGGCCTTGAATGTAATTATTGGCCAACGTTTGGTGCGTCGTCTTTGCGAGGCCTGCAAAAAACCAGTGAGTCCAGATGCGGCAATGCTTAAAACTGTTGAGGTCGAACTCGCCAAACTGCCGGCCGATGAACGCGGACGCGCGCCAAAGAATAAACAGTTTTTCACGGGCGGCGGTTGTGACGAGTGTCA
>MGEP01000055.1:33745-37480 GCA_001791425.1 Candidatus Uhrbacteria bacterium RIFCSPLOWO2_02_FULL_48_12 | reverse complement strand
CGGCATCACAGTCCCCTCCCCAAACAGAAGCCGCGTAGCCAGACAAGCTAACTTCGGAGACGGTATGGTCACCCACTGACACAATATTTGCTTCGCCGCTGGCGACAATATTATTGTCTATCTTCAAGGTAAAATCCGCCACGGTTTTATTGCCGCCGTTGTCGTTAATGACAGTTTTCACAACGGTCAATGTTGGCGCGATGTCATCATTAGTAATAATACAAGTTTTGTTGTCTCCTTGGTTTAAAGTCACCTCTCCGTTGCTATCGCAATCACCGCTTAAGGTAGCGTTGTAGTCAGCATCGCCGGTTTCACTTGTAACATAGGTGCCGGGGTTAACATCATTAACCGCGCCGCTCACTACCGAACTGCCATTAACAAAAAGCGGAAAGTCAGAAATTGTTTTCGTGCCGCCATTGTCATTGATAACGACTTTTGTCACGGTCAAGGTAGTAGTCGTCGCCTCGCCAGTCACGCGAACATCGTCTACTCTTGCCTCCTCATTGGTGGAATTGGCATTGCCAAAAAAACGAATTTCAATTGAAGTATTATCCGCCCCGGTGAGAGACGCGCTGATCAGCGAACTCCATGCACAAGCCGGATAACCCGTCTGATCACAGCGCAAGACATGATTGTTCGCTTCGGTAAAAACGGCGTCACCGACCTTGCGCCAAAGAACTTTCAAGGTATCATTAGATTCAGCATCATCGTCTCCTCGCCAATAGTATTCCAGTTTAATATTGCCGTAACCCAAGGTGCTGACAGTTTTGATAATTGACGCTCTCTGCTGTAGACGCGCCTGGCCAGTAGTGGGCGAGCCCGGACGAGAAGTGCCCGTTGATATTTTCGCTTGTGACGAGCCGCCTTCTGTTTCTGTCCAACCAGTCACGGTATTAGACGGGCTTGAGCCAAATGAGTCTGAAAACAAAGTCACTGGCGCCGCTACCGCAATTGATGCAGGAAACAGTGACAACACCACGGTCGCCGTGGTGATTGCGGCCGTGATTTTTTTGACCCTCCGAACCCTCCCCGCCCCCCTAGACATGGCTTGATACAACATATTCAAATAAATTAAGGTATTTAACGCTTTTTATAGCGGCAATGACCCCTATTTAAGCAGTCGTACTTTACTCTTATATCCCTTTACTCGTCAAGGCGCCCGGGCGCCAACAAAGACAGCCCCGCCGCGGCGGGGCTGTCTTTATCTTCTAGATAAATTCAATCAATTTACCAGCAAACTTTGCGTCGTGACCATTGGCGCGTAATCGTAACCGCTCTTTGTGACATTGGTCACGTTGGAAACATAGGTGCCGTGTTCTTTGGAGCGCAAGCGGAAAGTGACCGTACCGTCACTACCGGTTGTTCCAGATCCGCTGGCTGTTGCGCCTGAAGGCAGAGTCATAGTCAAATAGACTGACGCGCCCAATAGTGCGGCATTAGAGCCATCTACCACTGTCACTTTAGTGTAAACATCATGGCTTTGTTTCTTGCCAGCGCCCACATGATTAAACCACATGTCAATTGATGAAACAGTCATGGTGACCGCGGGCGGTGGGGGCGGCGGCGGAGGCGGTGTGCCGCCAACAGCTCTCAAAGCATTGATCCGGCCATAGGTCCAAAGAGCGCCAGTGCCATTGATAGGATCAGCGGTGTTTTCAATCTGGCTGCGAACACAAGTACTGGTTGCGCAAAGCCCGCTTGCCCAAACCAAACCCGCGAGGCCCGCCACGTGCGGTGAAGCCATGGAAGTGCCGGACAATGTGGCAAAACTATTATTTTTATAAGTTGAATAAATGGAAACGCCGGGCGCGGCCACATCAACCCATGATCCGTAATTAGAGAAGCTCGCTTTCTGATCATTGCTGTCCGTGGCCGCCACAGCAATAGTGTTACTGTAGTAGGCTGGATAGCTTGGTGCCGAAGTGCTGCTATTGCCGGCCGCGGCCACCACCACCACGCCATTATTCCAAGCGTAATTAACTGCATTAAGCAGAGTTTGCGAACCAGAGGATCCGCCCAAGCTCATGTTGATAACATTGGCGCCGTTGTCTGTTGCCCAAATAATGCCATTGGCAATCCAGCTATAGTATCCTGACCCATTATCACCCAAAACCTTGCCGTTCATGAGCGATGAATTATATCCAACACCGGCAACGCCAAGCGTGTTATTGGTGCTGGCCGCGGCAATACCGGCTACATGAGTACCATGTCCGTCTCTGTCACTGGTCGTATTGCTGGTTGTGAAATTTTGAGAAGCAGCCACCTTGCCGGCAATATCGCTGTGGGCCTCTTCAATGCCCGTATCAAGAATTGCTACCTTCGCACCAGAACTGCCAGTGACAAGATCCCAAGCGCTCTCGCCTGAACTATTGGCCGCTTCAATCTTGAACATTCCCCATTGCGCTGAAAGCGATGGGTCATCAGTAATGACAAATGCCTCGGCCACATAGTCCGGCTCAGCATATAATACATCTTCATCTTTTTGATAACGCTCCAAGGCCGCTTCTTCGTCGTCGGCAGAAACCTCAACCACGTGCGCATTTAATCCTCGCACTGTTTCTCTTAATTCGCCTCCCTCTCGGCGATGCTTTTCCATTTTAACTGTTTCTGGAACTCCCTCTTTAAATTTGACGATAATTCTCTTGCCTTGACTATCGCCAAAATTTCTGGTCTTGGCAATCACGCCGCCCCCACCACTCGTGATGCTTAAAATACCTATTAATAGAATTAAAACCGATTGACCAAATTTACTTTTTATGATGTTAAACATATATTAATTATTAAATATGGCTAATAATCTAATTATAGTATATCATTAAATAATAGTCAAACAAGCGATTCCCCTAACATTTTGCTACGTCTATGTATCCCGATCAGAATCTTCGCCTTCAGCTGCCACCGACACCACAACGGGGTGGTTCCACTATGACTAAGTTGGTTATCAAACTCTCACTAGGTCTTATCAAAAACGAAAGGCAAGCGAGTATTGTTTTGTTGCTTTTTGCTATCATAATATTCTTAATCTCTATTCGTATTTTTGCCTTCGGCTTTGAATCGACGAAAAGACCTACCCCCGCCGCCACTCCAACAATAAATCCATTTTTATTACGCCCACAAAAGAATTGAGGGGTAATTACAAGTCCGAGACAACACTTCCGTTATTATATGCACTATAGACGATCTAAACAAACTGGGTTTAGTCTCATAGAGCTCCTTGTAATAATATCAATTATTTCGCTTCTCTCCTCAATAGCTCTGGCCATGGTTAAAGGAGCGCTAGCCAAGGCACAAGATGCCCGAATTCTCCATGATAGAAATTCTATCGCCATTGCTATGAGTATGTATCATGACGATACCGGACAGTGGCCGCCACCTCTGTCGTCTGAACCAGTGGAAAGTATTACTTACTGTTTAGGACCGTCCTCGGAGCAGTGTGGATATAACCCAGATGATGATTCATATCTTGTCAGGGGTGATGATGACCTTGTTAACGCTCTATCTTCCTATCTTAATCCATTGCCGCGACCAGAAATTCCCGCCCTTAAAGCAGTGGGAAGTAATGTTTACACCTACGGCGGCGTGAGATGGGATGAACTGTTGGAGTGGGAAATTTTTAACTTAGGGGGAGTTTATTTAGTTTGGCCACAACAAACAACAATGACCGAAGAAAAATGTCCAAATCCGTCAGTATTTGCTCAGGGCTTATATGGTTTGTGGTACTGTTACCAATGGATT
>MGEP01000055.1:31850-33728 GCA_001791425.1 Candidatus Uhrbacteria bacterium RIFCSPLOWO2_02_FULL_48_12 | reverse complement strand
CGAACCCCCGTTAGATAACTCGCGTGGAGCTTCACACCACCATTAAGAACAAGGCTAAACCCATAACAGCCGCGGTGTGCTTCAGCACTGATGGATGGCGAAGACGGAATTTCAGGACGAAAAAATTCAAGAGAAGAGCGGCGCCGAGAAAAACAATAAAGCCAATGTAAAACTGCCTGACCTTATCGTCAAGATTGCCGATTTTCAGAAAGCCGAAAAATTTTGCAAATTTTTCCGCGCCTTCGTCAAATATGTAAAATTGCTGGGTTGACGACGAAGGCGCGACGACCATCAATTGTTTAGTGAGAGCAGGAGCATCGCTGTTTGCGGCTGTCACAATAAGCGGTTCTCCGGCGGCGCCGAGGGTCTCGCGACGATATTTCACTTCTCCGCTCCAAATGTCGCTCGTACCGGCCCGGGCAAGAGGTGATTGCTCTTCTCCTAAACTCGCGGTAACGTTCTCGGCATTTTTCACTTCCAGCCGTACGCCATAAGCGCCAGGCAATGGCTTAACCACAACGCTTGGCTCATTGATAACCGGCGGCTCGCTGATTTTTTTTGGCCCTTCCTCATTTGTGTTGGCCGAAGCCACGGTGCCGGATTCTAACGATTGATTGGATGGCGCAGAGATAATAAGACGGTTCGTGTTTCTAGTTCCGCTAGCAACCGCTACAGGAGCGCTGCCAACCGCCGGTGCTCCGAACATCTGCACGACAAATGTTGTGGGGACGCTTTCAAAAAAACCGTTAGCCACACCCACTCCGATTTCAGTGTAATTTTGATTCACGATATTGGCGCGGTGCGACGCGCTGGCCAGCCAACCTGCTTCAACATCTTCAGCTTCCTCAAAATGCACAGCCAAATTTTCTCCGCCGTAGCGATAATCGTAGCCAGCGCCGCGAACCCAATCCCATGGCGTTACACCGCTTGGACTCGTGTGCGCAAAATATTGGTTTTTCAGCATGTCCGCGGCCTTGGCCGCCGCGGCCTTGGTCAAACGATCATTCTCTTTGAGTTTAGACAAATTCAAATTCTCCCTAGTCTGATTTGTTAAATCAATAATATTTTTTTCGGTAATAGCGCTAGAATACAAGCTTGATGACGGCAGTGCAATTGGGCCAATGACGGCAATGACTTTCAGCAGAATTAAAATTATGCTATAGCCCACCAGTACATGATGTTTCAAAACGTGCGGATGGTGGTTGTTGCCCTTGTGAGGAATAAAATGATCCTTGGCGTGGCGCCGGGCCACCCTTAAATGTTTTTTTAGACGACGCTTAAACGAAACCATAAAAACTAAAAAACAACTATTCTAGGCACCGCAGTTACCGCCTTCCTAACATTTGCTTATTCGCACGAATGTGCGAATGTAGAACGACCACTACTAAACTCCAAAAATACTTTAAGCGCATAACTATAGGGTGGTTATGGGTCTGGATTGAGTGATATAAAATTTTTTACGAGAAAAAGTCCACTCAATATCTTGCGGATGGCGGTAATGGCTTTCAATTTTTAGACACAAATTAGCAAGTTCCATAATTTGCTTGCCGTTTAACTTTTGCTTACTGCCAACTTTAGTGTTCAATTTCTTATGCACCGTCCCTTTTGCACCGCGAACAATCGCCAGAGACTGCTCTGAGACGTTGACTTCCAGCAGCGTTAATTTCTTTTTATGAATCACATACGTATCGGGTGTAATTTGACCAGAAACTATAGCTTCGCCCAAACCAAAACCGGCTTCAATAATCATTTGGTCATAATCTTTTGTGACTGGGTGCACAGTAAAGCAGATGCCGGACACTTCTGACTGCACCATCTCCTGAACTACCACAGCGACGGACACTGCTTTTTTGTGAAATTTTTTTTCAAAACGATAAA
>MGEP01000055.1:21008-31836 GCA_001791425.1 Candidatus Uhrbacteria bacterium RIFCSPLOWO2_02_FULL_48_12 | reverse complement strand
AAATCGCCCGCGGGGTAAAGAGCGAAGCCCAGCATTTCACAATGTCGGAGATAAGAGTTTTTGGTCCAACATTCAAGTAAGTTTCTAACTCCCCTGCCCATGATGCTGTCTTTGAATCTTCGGCAGTGGCTGAGGAGCGTACGGCAACCAAAATTTTCTTTCCGTGTGTTAATTTTTTATATGAAGATTCAATTTGTTTTTTTATGTCTCCTGGCATTCGTTCTCGAGCTATATGAGCGCGAATTTTTTCAGATGCTACTTCAACCGAATTGACGTCCCGATGATCCACCTTATGAAGTATAGACTCAATGGCCGAGCCCAGATCGGTTTCCTCCAAAAAATGATCAAATGCTTGAGCCAGCACCACAAACCCCGGCGGTACGGGAATTCCTGCTTTTGTCATTTCCCCCAAGGACGCCCCCTTGCCGCCGGCACTGACCACGTCTCTTTTTGAAATATCTCTAAAGAATTTTATAAACATAACCAATGATTAGATAATCCGAAATGCTAGCTATGCTTTCTAGAGAATAATGCGAAAGGCAAAAAATATTTTGACAATGTCTCTGGTGCCACATTGTAAAGGGTTGGGTTGTACACCTGTCCGCAAATCACTTCGTGGAGACGAAACAACTCCCGACGAGCGCCAGGCGAAATATTTAACGCCAGCGCGCGATCTAAAAGATCGAGCGCGCGCGCTAGCGAACGCCCTACCTGCTCCTCATCGCGCTTCTGTAGCCAATTGAGCATTCGTTCAACTTCGGCGCCGACATTGGCGAGAAGGAAAGAAAGCGAATAATTATTATTGATGCCCAATGTCGCGATGTCGCTTCCCATATCACTGAATAATAAGATGGTTAACAATTTCGGCTATGCGCTGTCGCAATGTCGGATCTTCCACAGTCATTGAACGGTTCCCGCGCCTAGGGCTAATATTGATGAGCGAAGTATACTCCAGAAGATCGTCTGAAGAATTATTGGGGTAAATATTGATTCCCCATAGGTCTACTTGCTTTGATCCATGCTCAAGAAGAACTGCTTCGGCGTCCGCGTGCAGTTCTCCGCCAACAGCCATAACGCGACGTTCAATATCAACCACCACTTTCACCATATCGCCATAGCTCGCTTCGGCAAGACGTCTGATTTCTCCGCTATTCACTGGATTATCAATAATCTTAATTTCCATGCCTCCTATTTTACTCTTTTTTTATCTTTCTCACTACTCCCCTACCCGCATCAACTTCCACCCAATCACCATCTTTAACTGCATCCAGTATGCCCTGCACTCCGACCACGGCTGGGATTTTTAACTCCCGTGACACGATAGCCGCATGAGACGTGATACCACCCTCTTCTGTGACAATAGCGCCAGCAATTTTCATTATCGGTACGTATTCTGGCCGCGTGTTTGGGGCGATCAGGATATCACCATGCCGAAAGCGTTTGAAATCTTTCTGCCCCATCATAAGCCGAGCGGTGCCGCGGGCCACGCCAGAGTAAGCGGTTCGGCCAGTCAAATCGGTGTGCCCAATGAGCGAATTCATGAAGGCGAGCAAGCACTCACCGCGTCGGCCGGTAACAAAACTCTAAACTGTACCCTACACCACGGTTTCAGCGCCTACATATTAAGTATACGATAAGCGCGCCCATTGACGCGTAACTTATCTTAATGCTAACATCAAGCATCTTATCTTAGCTTGGTCTTTATCAAGTCTTGACGCGAGAAGGTCTCGCGGCTCGGTACACATGTACCGAGAATACTTCAAGACAAAATATGAAACAGGATTAGATAATACGCCAATAACGGAAAGGAGGAGGGCAATGATCCTGAAGAACGCGCAGTTCGTGGCTCAAATGTGGCATCAGTTCTGTGATATTCAGCGATTAGCTCTTGTCGAGATTCGACACGCGAATAAGGCCGACAACAAGCCGCGCGGCGGACTGTCAGCTCGCGGCGAAGAGCAGGCGTCCTTAATGGGGCTGACCATAGGCCCTGTTCTGCACAGTCTCACAGCGCGAAGAGGCATGTGTCGGTTTTATAGCTCAAATACGGGGCGCTGTTTCAGAACGATATGGCACCTTATCGCGACGTTTCATAATGTCATGGATCCGGAAACGCTGATCAGCATTCCAAAAGAGCTGGACATTCCGTATTTGGGCCCGAACGACGAGGATGCCAAGACTTGCACCAAGGTCGCCGAGAAACTGGGCATCTCCAGAAACGAAGCGTTTGCGCTCAATTGGCAAAAATACGGCTTCAAGCGTCTGGGCGAAGCGCCAACTGCGAGCAGCGCACGCATTCAACGCGGTCTCACAGAGCTGCTAATCCGTCAACCGAATGACGTACGAGTCGTCATTTACTGCGGAAACAGCCCGGTGATGAACGAAGCGGTCGGCATCCCCGGTGTCATGGCCGAGCTGGAAGCACTGTTCTTTGCCCATGAGAACGGCCAGTTCCAGCTTCTCGGCCGCGCGGCGCCGGAGTTCTCGGACTGACTACGCAAAAGGCCGGCATGCAATTCCCAAAGGGGATGTGTGTGCCGGCCTTCAATAATTTTAAACGCTTATTCAAATTTTTGCACACACCCCTTTATTCGCATCCACCCCGCTACTACAAGTCGCTTTCGCGACTTGAGTACGGGGCAAGCCTCCACTTTTTCTTAACATCATCATATAACTTACAACTTCCTAACTGTGCCAGTATTGGCATTAACTTCAATGCGATCACCATCTTTGAAAACTTTGGTAGCGATTTTGGTACCAATGATACAGGGAATGTGAAACTCTCGCAAAACATAGACTTTCAATATTTTATTTCGTAAACCCCGTTAGAGAACTCACACGGGGGCATTAGACCCTGTGCTCATACTGTGAGAACCGCACCCTGCCCCGCCGTGGAGCGGAGCATTCTCTAACGGGGTAAATCACATTCTTCCTCTCCACCACCACTGGCCAGTGGCGGCGTTTGGCAATGTTATAAAGGCGCAATGTGGGGTTAAAAACTATAGGGTGATCAACGATAGCCAAAAAGCTAATGTCGGTTTCCGTGTCCCCTACTCCCCATGAACCAGTCATGCTTAAATTTCTCTCTTGAACAAATGCCTCCAAGATTTCTCTCTTTTGATCAACTGGGCGACGCTCTAAAACTCGCCCAGTGTAGCGGCCGCGGCGATCTACTTCAAAAACCGAACCCCACACATGATCAAACTTAAAATATTTGGCAAATGGCTCAACGATTTCAATGGGCGAGCCGGAAATGGCGAGTAAAAGATGAGACCGCTTGAGTTTCTTAATTAAATCGCGGGTATAGCGGTAAACACGATCGCGGTGGTTAAGAAAAGCTAGATCAGCGGCGGCCAAAACATAACGCTGTTCTTTGCCCTTAATCGCTTTCACATGCACCTCCACGACTTTTTTAATATAATCGTCATAACTGCCCCTACGCTCAACCCAAGCGTAATACGGTTTTAACAGCGCCATGGCGTCAGTCGCGCTTATAACTCCTGTGCGCTGTAGCGCCTTATTAAACTCAACCAAAAGACTGGAGCGAAAAATTGTTCCATCAATGTCGAAGACAGCAACCTTATTCTTTTGTGGCATAGCGCAACTGAATAATGATAAAAGAATGATGAATTATGAATCAGGAAGTAGGAATTATGAAATATGCTTACGAAATTACGAAACAATACGAAAGGTACGAAAGTTGCCTGTTTTCACGATCAACGATATTTCGTATATTCGTATGATTTCGTATTTTCGTATGGCTTTAGAGATTAGATATTGGGGTTCAGAAATTATCAATGTTGACATTTCGGACAATACACCGTCCCCCGCCCGGCGAGCACGGTTCTTTTTAATATTGTACCACAAACCTTGCAGGGTTCACCCCCGCGTCCATACACCTTGAGATATTTTACGAAATTTCCAGCTTGACCTTGACTGTCAACATAAGTATTGAATGAGGTGCCGCGGTGTTTGATTGACAATTTTAGAACTGACTTAATCGCCAGCCAAAGCGCTCGCAATTCTTTTCTATTTAAAGACGGCGCACGGCGAGCGGGCCGCACCCGCGCCAAAAAACAAGATTCATCGGCATAAATGTTGCCAATGCCGGCAAAAAGCGACTGGTCCATCAAAACACTCTTTAGTTTGCCGCTTCTCCGTTTTTTTAAAATTTCCGCGAACTTTTCCAAAGTAAAATCACGACTCAATGGCTCAAGGCCATACTCGTCCAAAATTTTTTGCGCGGCAGCGCTCGTCATCAATTTTAGATAACCAAACTGCCGCAAATCATTAAAATACAACTCGTCGCCATTGGTAAAATAAAAAATGACGTGAGTGTACTTATTAGGAAGCTCATGCGCTCCAACGATGGTATGGCCGCCAAAAATAATCTGCTGATGGTGGCGAAGAACCAACTGACCGGTCATTTTTAAATGAATAAGAATGATGCCCTTGTTCAAAACCAGCGCCAATAGCTTGGCGCGCCTTTTTACTTCTCTGATGCGCGTGCCGCGAAGTTTTTTGACAAACTCCCTTCCCTTGGGCGAAGTAATCTTTGCCAAACGCACTTCAACTT
The DNA here is from genome assembly GCA_001791425.1 of Candidatus Uhrbacteria bacterium RIFCSPLOWO2_02_FULL_48_12. GTDB lineage: Bacteria > Patescibacteriota > Patescibacteriia > GWA2-46-9 > GWA2-46-9 > GWA2-46-9. Next base: position 27,260 of record MGEP01000055.1, on the reverse strand, counting down.
GGCGAACGCGCGCGCCGCGAAGTTTAGCGTCTAAATCGCGCCTAATGGTTTCTACTTCAGGAAGTTCGGGCATTTCTTAGCTTCTTAGCTGGTAGCTTGTAGCTTTTTAGCTTATCCTAATGCCTAATAAGCTAATGCCTAATTCCTCCCTCACAACAACGGTCGTCCGGTCATTTCCGGCGGGATAGGCAGATCTAAAATTTTCAAAACCGTTGGCGCCACATCAGCCAAAACTCCTGCTGGCTGGCGCAGTGACAAATCGCCGCCAACCGTGTCTCTAAGGCCAGCGGTCTTCCCATGCAGTTGGCTAGAGATGGCAATAAACGGCACCGGACTGGCGTTATGTTCTTTGTCTATTTCGCCGGTTTGCGGATTTAAAATAACCTCGGCATTGCCGTGATCAGCGGTAATTAACAGCATTCCTTCTTTGGCGAGCACCGCGTCAGAAATCTGCCCGAGCATGCGATCCAAAACTTCTGTGGCCTGAATGGTTGCCTGCATATTGCCGGTGTGCCCAACCATATCGGCGTTGGCAAAATTAACTACTATAAAATCATAATTTTCGGCGAGCACCTCTTTCACTACTCGCTCGGCGATGGCTTCGACTGACATGGCCGGAGCTTCCACATAAGAAGTAACGTGCAAGGAAGGAATAAGATCATGATCTTCGCCGGGGAATGGTTTTTCAAAACCGCCGTTAAAAAAATAAGTCACATGAGCGTACTTTTCAGTTTCAGCGATGTGTAATTGTTTTAAATTATGATCACTCGCGACCTTGGCAACCGGATTAGACACGCGCTCGCGCGGGAAGGCGACACGCACAGGCAAATCTTCCTCATATTCGGTCATGGTTACTAAATAGATTTCTTTAGGCAAAGAGTCACGCGGAAACTCCTCAAACTCCGGCGCCGCCAACGCTCGCGTCAGCTCGCGCATTCTGTCAGCCCTAAAATTAAATAAGATAACAGCGTCGCCGGACTTTAGAACGGCCGCCGGAGCGCCGTTGGCGCCAATGGCGATAGCCGGCATTTCTTCGTCAAAGATGCCTTCTTCATAATAACGTTTAACGGCCTCAAGCGCCGTTGAGGAATAATTTTCTGCCTCGCCATTAACCACAACCTTATAGGCCCGACTCACGCGATCCCAGCGGCGGTCACGATCCATAGCGTAAAAACGGCCGACGACTGAAGCAATTTTCCCCACCCCCAATTCGGAAATTTTATCTTCTAGTTTGGCTAAGGCATCGGCGCCGGCGTTGTAGGGAGCATCGCGGCCGTCAAGAATAACGTGAATATACACGTCTTCTATGTTCTCCCGCCGGGCCAGCTCAAGCAGGGCGTAAAGATGATTTTGATGACTATGCACGCCGCCGGAACCAATGAGCCCGATTAAATGAAGACGGCTTTTGTTTTGGCGCACTTGATTAATGGCTCCCAGTAAAACGGAATTTTGGAAAAAAGATTCGTCACTGATAGCTTTGTTGATGCGCGGGAATTCGTGATATACAACCATGCCGGAACCAATGGCCATGTGGCCAACCTCGGAATTACCGGCCTCTCCCCAGGGCAGACCCACGGCCTCGCCGGCGGCCTCTAGGGTCATGGCCGGATAATCGCGGATAAACGAATTAAAATATGGCGTGTGGGCAAGACTAATGGCATTGCCAGAGGAAGGCGACGCCACTCCCCAGCCGTCAAGAATGGCCAGGACTAAACATTTTGGACGCATATATGCGTGGAAACACTAAACCCTAAGCACTAATATCTAAAGCCATACGAAAGTACGAAATCGTACGAATATACGAAATATCGTTGATCGTGGGAACAGGTAATTTTCGTACCTTTCGTATTGTTTCGTAATTTCGTAAGTATTGTTCGTAATGAGATTAATGAATTTCGTAGCTTAAAGTGACATTGCTCGTAATCTCCAAACTGCCGCTTTGAATATTCGGCGCGGGCGCACCGCCGCCGCCAACACCAAAACTCTCTTTCATCATATACGGCGGCTGTTCATCAGATGAGTTTTCACTAAACGAAACCACGCGCCCAAGTTTTACGCCGATTGATTGGGCAAGGGCGGCGGCCTTAGAACGAGCGCTAGTAACGGCTTTAATACGCGCCGCCGCTCTCAATGGCTCTGGATCATCAATGGTGATATTAAGACCGCCCACTTGGTTTGCTCCAACTTCGCCGGCTATGGACAATGCCGCGCCAACTTTATCAAGATCGCGTATTTTTACTTTCAGCGTCTGCTGGACATCATAACCAGCGAGCACCGAGCGTCCGTCAATGTAATCATAGCGGGGGTTGATGTAATATTGCGTAGTTTTCATGTCATCTTTTTTGATACCGATTTTCAGCAAGCGATCCGCCAACTCATTCATCTTCTTGGTATTGTCGGCCTGAGCCCCACTGACTTTATTGCTAGTTGAGAGCACCCCCAAATCAACCATGGCCACGTCAGGCGCGCCAGTCATCTTGCCTTCGCCAACAATAGTGATGGTGTTTGGCGTATCAGGAGCAAGGCCGATAAATTGATAGGTTCTCGCGTCGGTCACTATTTTGACGACAAAGCTCAAAAAAATAATGAAAACTAAACCCATCACTAAAACAGCATACGGTTTTTCGTCATCAAAATTGGGCCAAATGGAACGATGGTTATCTAACATATACTTATTAATTAATAAATTAAAATTTTTCTTCGTTACTTAAAAAGCGGCCTGAGGCCGGGCAACTCCTGCCCCGACAAATATTCTAGCATAGCTCCTCCGCCCGTGGAAATATAATCAACGTGCTCGGCCATACCGGTTTCGCTTAAAACAGCGATGGTTTCGCCGCCGCCCACCAGACCAAACGCTTTGCCCTTAGAGCGGGCAGCTATCATTTCTCCAACAACCAAACTGCCATGACGAAAACGCCGCTGTTCAATCAAGCCCATGGGGCCGTTCCAAACGATGGTTTTCGCGCGGCGTAAAAACATTGAAAAACGCCGCATGGTTTGGGGGCCAATGTCATAAATAACTTCTGGCGGTTTTAATTGCTCACCAATTGAAAGGTCAACGATTCTGGCTGGCCCATGAGCGCTTTCGGCAACGATGGCGTCAATGGGCAATTCAATGAGCATAACGCTCTCTTTGAGGCCGGCAATTTTGCTTCGTTTGTTCATTAAATTTTTAAGTAAGCCAACTGAAGGATGATCATCTACCTTGGAGCGGCCGATATTAACGCCTTTTATTTTCAAAAGAGTGTTGGCAATGACGCCGGCAGCCAAAATCACTGCCGCGCGCGGCGCGAGCTTAATCATCACGGCAGTTTTGTCATGCGCCTTAGCTCCGCCAAGCACCAGCACAAACGGCTGGCGCGGCCGGACACTCACGCGATCCAGTGCCGCAATTTCTTCGGCCAATCGCCAGCCGGCGTAGTGCGGTAAATAGCGGCAGACGCCGACGATTGAAGCGTGAGCGCGATGAGAAACAGAAAACGCTTCGTTGACGTAAAGATCAGCTAGCGTGGAGAGCTCTTTGGCAAAGACGAGGTCGTTCGTTTCTTCGCCCTTATTAAATCTCACGTTTTCCAAACAAAATATCTCACCCTCCTTCAGGTTTTCAACCAACGGGCGCAATTGTTTAAAACGCCAATGATATATAGAGCGCGGCCGCGGCACATCTTTTGGCAGGAGATGCTTCAATTTTTCAACAATGGGTTTGACCCTGAGGCCAGTTATAATTTTCCCGCCGGGCGCGCCCACATGAGTAAGCAATATCACTTTTGCTCCGGCCCGGCTTAGGCGCACAATTGTGGGAATAGCGTGTTCCAGCCGGGCCGTATCCATCACCCGATACTTGGCGCCGACTTTCTCCAAAGGCACGTTAAAATCAACGCGCACAAGCACTCTTTTGCCCTTGAGCTTAAAATTATCCGGAATTGTTTTTAGCCGTCCTCTCATGGGCGAAAATAAATTTATCTCTAAGTACTCTTTCCCACTAGCGCCGCCAGTTCAATAAGTCTATTCGCATAGCCCCACTCATTGTCATACCACGCCACGATCTTTACCAAATCGCCGTCAATAACATTAGTCATTGAGAGGTCGACAACGGCGGAATGCGGGTCGCCGATAATGTCAGACGAAACTAATGGCTCGTCGGTTACAGCGATAATGTTTTGAAATTTTTTGTCTCTGGCGGCTTTGCGAAAAGCATTATTCACTTCTTCAATGGTGGTCGGCTTTTTTACTACCAGCGTAAAATCCGAAAGGGAGCCGCAGGGCGTTGGCACGCGGATAGCCAAGCCGTCAAAAATTCCTTCCAGTTTTGGTAGGGTGGCTGTCACCGCGCTTGCCGCGCCGGTGGTGGTCGGCACGATATTGACTGTTGCGGCGCGCGCTCGGCGCAAATCCTTATGCAAAGGCGGCGGCGGGCCGTCAACCAAGTTTTGCTCGGCCGTATAAGAATGAATTGTTGTCATGGCCGCCTTGACTATGCCAAACGAAGATTCCACAACAGCCAGCACCGGCGAAACACAATTAGTTGTACAAGAGGCGTTGGAAACTATGGCTTCACCATTATAGTCATTGGCATTCACCCCCAAAATAAAAGTTTTTGTTTCTCCGCCCTTGGTCGGCGCAGAAACAACGACGCGCTTAGCCCCAGCATCCAAATGAGCACGAGCCGCATCATCTTTAGTAAATCGCCCGGTACACTCAAGCACCACATCAACTTTATGATCGCGCCACGGGAGTTTTGTTGGCTCTTTCTCTGCGCTCACTGGATATTTTTTGCCATTAACGATTAAATTTTTTTCGTCAAAGCTAATGTCCGCTTCAAATCGGCGGTATACTGAATCATATTTTAAAAGGTGGGCCAACGTGTCAGTATCTGTAAGATCATTTATAGCTACAATATCCAAATCTTTATGATTGAGCGCGACGCGGAACGCCGCCCGCCCAATGCGGCCAAATCCGTTAATTGCTAAGCGTAGAGGCATAAAATTAGGTTAAGAGTTTAAGTATAAATAGCTTATGGCTTTATGGCTATACTTTCACTTCGTCTATTGCTCCTTTCATATAGAAATCCTGCTCTGAAATATCATCATGCTTCCCGTCAAGAATTTCCGCAAAGCCGCGAATAGTTTCTTTAAGAGGCACATATTTGCCAGCACTGCCAGTGAAAGTTTCGGCCACGAAAAATGGCTGGGAGAGGAAGCGCTGAATTTTGCGAGCGCGGCTAACTGCGAGCTTGTCAGCATCAGATAATTCTTCAATGCCTAAGATAGCGATAATATCTTGCAAATCTTTATAACGCTGCAAAACTTTTTGTACTCCACGAGCCACACGATAATGCTCTTCACCAACCGTGCTTGGGGCAAGAATTGTTGAAGTAGAATCCAGTGGATCAACCGCCGGATAAATTCCGAGTTCAGCCAAAGAACGCGCCAATACCACAGTGGAATCTAAATGAGCAAAGGTTGTGGCTGGCGCAGGGTCAGTCAAGTCGTCGGCTGGCACATACACCGCCTGCACTGAAGTGACTGATCCTTTGCTGGTTGAAGTAATACGTTCCTGCAGTTCGCCCATTTCTGTTGCCAAGGTTGGCTGATAACCCACGGCCGACGGAATACGGCCAAGCAAAGCAGAGACTTCAGAGCCGGCTTGCGTGAAACGAAAGATGTTGTCAATAAATAACAACACGTCTTTGCCTTCGGTGTCGCGGAAGTATTCAGCGAGCGTTAAGCCAGTTAAACCAATGCGCAATCGCGCACCTGGCGGTTCGTTCATTTGCCCAAACACAAGCGCGGTTTTGGCAAGTACGCCTGACTCTTTCATATCATGGTATAAATCATTTCCTTCGCGAGTGCGCTCCCCCACTCCGGCAAATACAGAATAGCCGCCATGCTCTTGCGCGATGTTTCTGATAAGCTCTTGGATGATAACTGTTTTGCCAACGCCTGCGCCGCCGAACATCCCCACCTTGCCGCCCTTGACGATCGGCGCGATTAAATCAATAACTTTTATGCCTGTTTCCAAAATTTCAGTTTTGGTGGATTGATCAGTAAACTTGGGCGCGGGGCGGTGAATGGGGAGACGCTCTTTCGCTTTTGTCGGGCCGAGGCCGTCAATCGGCTCGCCAATAACATTGTACATTCTCCCCAAACTTTCTTTGCCCACGGGCACGGTAATCGGCCCGCCAGTATTGGTGACTTTGGCGCCGCGCTTTAGGCCATCAGTAGAAGACATGGCAACCGCGCGCACTAACCG
>MGEP01000055.1:12996-20973 GCA_001791425.1 Candidatus Uhrbacteria bacterium RIFCSPLOWO2_02_FULL_48_12 | reverse complement strand
GCGCGCCTTGATTATCCACTTCCAGCGCGTGAAAAATTTCCGGCATGTGATCCGTGAACTCCACGTCCACCACCGGCCCGATGATTTGTTTGATTGTACCATTCATAACCAGCTAAATATTAACCATGTCAAAATAACTAAAAATAGAACAATAACCAAAAATGGCAAAAAAATAGCCATTAACATCAATAGAGTATACCGACTATGACTTACAAGCTCGCTGATGACCTCTTTCCAAATTATCAGCCAGTTTTTGCCCTCCCGTCGAGAATAACTGATCTCCATACATAAAGTGATTGGCACAAAAATAATGGCATCGACATCATGACCGCCAGTATCAAAATATTTACCTGTCGGAGGTTTGTTTAGTTTAGCTCGAAAAGAAGTAAACATAGTTAAACCCACAACGCCAAGCGCCCCGCGCTGATTTCGGCGAGCTCGCGGGCGATGCAGGACTGGTGAAGCCGACTGGGCAACAACATATTTAATTACCCTGATCAATCTCTTTTATCATATTTTCAGCTGCCTCCTTCAATGGCCCTAAGTGCTCGGTAATCACATCCCAAACACGCACATCATCAATACCTTCATAGTCATGAATCAAGATGTTTCGCATGCCAACGATGTCAGACCATGGAATATGCGAATATTTGTCTTTAAGATCGTCGGACAAATGGGAGGCGGCCTCTCCTATTAGCGCTACGCGGAAAATGACTGCATCGCGCACTGCCTCATTGAGGCGCAGTTCTTCGGCTGTCATATTGCCAATGTATTTCCTTACGTGATCAATACATTCCAAAATACTGTCCAGATGAAGTAGATTGGATTTCATAGCAGTACGATTTGATCGTGAAGAACATTCTCTCGAATTCTTGGCTTGATGCAAGAAAACTCAATCAAATCTACGCCTCGATTGAATTCATCCTCTAGGAGATTCTTCAAATGCACAACGTCGAGTAAATTTAAACTATTTGGCAAATCCACCAAAAAATCTAAGTCGCTCTCATCGGTCTCTTCCCCACGCGCAAACGAGCCAAACAAAGACGCGCGGCGAACACCCATGGCCTGAAAGTGCGGTAAACTGCGTTTTTTTATTTCCTCAATAGTCATACCCCGTATATCAACATTCATCGGCAAGCGCCATGGGGCGTTTGCCCATAAAGGGAGTGATTATAATGGCAGTAGAGATGATTATAATAATTATGACATAAGTAATTGAACATAATTACAATCTTCATTATGAATGTTGTATTACGGGGCATAACGCTCATAAAATAGCACGGTTACACCCCCAAAGCAAGACGGCCGGCGCTGATCTCGGCGAGTTCAGAGGTAATACTGCTCTGGCGGAGCTGGTTGTATGTTAGCGTCAAATCATCTATCAAATCAACGGCCGCGTCCGAAGCGTTTCTCATAGCCATCATCCGCGCCGCATGTTCAGACGCCACTGATTCAAGGAGGGCTTGATACAATTGTACCTCAAGCAGTCGTGGAATTGTCGCCGCGAGCACGGTTTCTAAATCCGGCTCAAAAAGGTGCTGCCAATAACCCTCGGCCTTATCCAAGGCCTCTTCTTTGTCAAGTGTTTCAGCATAAACACTGCCAAGCTTTGAATCACGCGTGGTCAATGGCAAAATTTCTTTCACTCTTGGCTCTTGCTTCAACATAGAAACAAAATCAGTGTAAGCAACCGCTGCCACGTCATATTTGCCCGCTTCATAGTCTTGAAAAATCATTTTGACAAGCGGCGCCACATCGGCTGAAGTAATGGCCCGTTCGCTTCTCTCAAATTCGGCTACGAGTTTATGGCCGTGTTTCAACAAATCATCTCTCCCCTTCTTGCCCAAAGACACCGTTTCAATTTCTAAAGTCGGGGTTTGATTCTTCTGTTCATTCATATATTCACGCGCCGCGTCGGTAATGCGCGTGTTAAATCCGCCTGCCAAGCCGCGATTAGAGGCCAATAATATAAGCAGTAGCCGCTGACGCGGACGAGATGCCAGCAAGGGATGGCTCCGAAAATCCATGCCCACGGTGATTGAGCGCAGCATTCCCCAAGCCAAATTGGCGTAGCGGCGCGACTGTTGCACTGCCGCGACTGCCCTCTGCATTTTCGCCGCGGCCACAAGCTCCATAGCGCGCGTAATCTGCCTAATGCTTTTTACCGAACGTACGCGGCGTCTTATTTCTCTGGTGGAGTTGGCCATAGTTCAAAAATTTCTAAGCACTAATATCTTCAGCCCAAGGCCGATCCGCCTCGGACGGAAATTTCTAAACAAATCACAATATCCCCGCCCAAGGCGGGTCGGCCTTGGGTCGATAAATCACAAATATCAATAGTTTGGAACATTGGAATTTCGTGCTTAGTTATTGTTTAGAGATTGGGGATTAGATATTAGAGATTCCATAATTACGGCTTATGGTTTAAATCCTGTGTTAAACTTCCCAATCGCCTCTTTTATATCGCTCTCTATCTTTTGGTCAAATGACTTTGTTTCTTTGATCTGCTCCATGAGTTTGCGATGAGAAGAGTGCATAAATTTTAAAAAATCAATTTCCCAATTTTTTATCTTCTCAACTTCAATAGCATCAAGCAATCCATTAACCACGGCATAAAGAATAACCACCTGATCAACAATTGACATGGGCTCAAATTGGTTCTGTTTCAAAATTTCTGTAACGCGTTTGCCCCGTTCAAGCTGTTGTTTTGTCCGCTCATCAAGATCAGAGCCGAATTGAGCAAAGGCGGCGAGTTCTCGGTATTGGGCAAGATCCAAGCGCAATTTTCCCGCCACCTGCTTCATGGCTTTAATTTGCGCTTTGGAACCGACGCGCGATACCGATAAACCAACGTTTAAAGCTGGACGAATTCCTTGATAGAAAAGATCTGATTCTAAATAAATCTGCCCGTCAGTAATAGAAATGACATTCGTAGGAATGTATGCGGACACGTCGCCAGCTTGTGTTTCAATAATCGGCAGTGCGGTTAAGGATCCGCCGCCATTTTCTTTATTCATTTTGGCCGCGCGTTCCAAAAGACGCGAATGGAGATAAAATACGTCGCCCGGATAGGCCTCGCGTCCGGGCGGACGTTTCAGAAGCAAAGAAATCTGCCGATAGGCCACCGCGTGTTTTGACAAATCATCATAAATAACAAGCGCATCTTTGCCATTGTCCATAAAATACTCGCCCATGGCGCATCCGGAATACGGCGCGAGATACGAAAGTGCGGCAGAGTCTGATGCACCGGCCAGCACCACCGTCGTATATTCCATAGCGCCGCGCGCTTCAAGCTCGGCCACTATTTTTCTCACCTTAGATTCTTTTTGGCTGATAGCCACATAAATGCAAATCACATTCTCTCCTTTTTGATTCAAAATTGTGTCAATGGCAATAGCGGTCTTGCCGGTTTGACGGTCGCCAATGATAAGTTCGCGCTGACCGCGGCCAATAGGAATCATGGCGTCAATGGCTTTGAGCCCAGTTTGCAAAGGAGTATCAACTGATTGCCGAGTGATAACACCGGGCGCAATTTTTTCCACTGGGTATTGTTTCGCCGCGCCCTTAAGCGCCCCCTTGCCATCAAGGGGCTCACCCAGTGGATTAACCACGCGCCCCACCAGCGCTTCTCCGGCCGGCACCGAAAGCACGCGGCCCGTGCTCTTGACGATGTCGCCCGCCTTTAATTTTTCAATATCACCGAGCACCACTACGCCGACAACATCTTCAAGCAAATTCAAAGCCACTCCAGAAATTATTTCACCACTGCTCGCCTGAAATTCCAAAATTTCCGAAGACATGGCATCTGGTAAGCCGGCAATGATGGCTATGCCGTCGCCAACTTCTAAAATCGTACCGATCGCCATCTCCGTTGGCTTGATGGCAAGCCCTTCCAATTTTTTCTTAAGCTGTTCTACAAGTTGATGAGCTGTTGTTGGCATAAAAAATTATTCTAAAATCAATGCTTGCCGAACCTGCTTTAAGGCGCCTTCAATGCTAGCATCTATTATTTTATTTTCCCCCCTGATTTTAAAGCCGCCAATGACCAACGGTGTTTCTTTAATTTGCGTGACCCGTAGTTTTTTCAAGGACTCGCGTTGATGACCCATGGGCTGATGAGCCACTTCGGCTATTACCGCTTCGGATTTTTCTTTATCCAAAACCAATTGCTCAACAGCACTGATAATATTTGAGGTCAGGGGCAGTATACGATCCTGCCGCAAAATATCAATAAATTTGTCTATTACCTTTTCGCGTTCGTCCGATGGCGCTCTTTCCCACGCGGCAAGCAGGGCCTTGGCGTAAATTGTCGTTTGGGAAATCATGGCCGTACCTCTTTTAGCGCCCTTTCAATCAATTGACGATCCGCCTTTTCGTCAAGACGTTCATGAATAACTTTTTCCGCGGCCAACACCACCAAGTCTGCGGCTTGTCGCCGGACCTCGCCTATCATATCCAATTTTGCCTGTTCTATTTCCCGATTCGCTCGAGCAATAACGGCGGCGGCGGCGCGATCATCCTCTGCCTTAGCTTCGGCGTTCATGCGTTTTGTCTCTTCGTCGGCACTAGCCAAAATTTTTTGCGCTTCTTTTTCGGCCCTTGCCAAAACATTTTGCCGCTCCGTTTCCAGTTCCTTCAATTTTTCATCATAGCGCTTGGCATTATCAAGCCCTTCGGCAATGCGTTTACTCCGCTCCTGCATAAAGACGACAAGCGGCCGATAAACAAGGCGCCAAAGGATCAGCATCAAAAGCCCGAAGTTGAAAAGCTGGGCGAGAAAGAGCTTAAAATTCAGCCCAAAACTACCCGCGATCGCAGACACGGGTGAAGATGATGAGGCAACGGTTTCCGTCGCTAGGGCAGCGGCGATAAAATCCATGGAAACGTTAACGCGGGCCGCGTTCTCTAAAAACTAAAGAAGGAAGGCAATAACCAAGGCATAGATGGCAATGGCCTCGGCAAAGGCCAGCGCCAAAAGCATTGGCATGAAAAGTTTTTCAGTGGCCTCTGGATTTCGGCCAATTGCCTCCATGGCTTTTGAGGCAATCTTGCCAATCGCCCACGCCGGCATTGCCCCGCCGATGGCGATAGCAAACCCCTTAGCGAGCTTGGCAGCCACTTCTGGACTTAGTTCCATAAGATGGTCTCCTAAATAAGTTCCTGCTGGGCCTTGGGCCCATCAGGAATAAATTAATTACGCGAATATTGTGACACCAAGCCAAGAAAAAAGCAAGGCCCGGCTGAAAAGTCAGTGTCCGCTGCCATGGGCTTCAATCTCGGCTGTTGCCACGGTCAAGTAGACGAGGGTCAGCATAGAAAACACGGTCGCCTGGATAACGCCGACTAAAAGCTCGAGCAGTAAAAATGGCAGGGGTACAAAATAAGCGACCAGACCGCCGATAACCGTCAAAAGCACTTCCCCCGCAAATATATTGCCAAAAAGACGAAGACTCAAGCTGATCATTTTTGCGATTTCACTCACGACTTCAATCAATCCGACAAAAAATTCAATTATGCCAATCATAATACTGACGCCGCCCTGCCGAAGCGAGTGCCAAAGCGTGCCGAGCTTTATGAACTTATCCGCGTACTTCCAGAAACCAATGGCGGCGACGCCAAGCACGTGCGAGCTCACAACCGCGAGCACGGCCATGGCCAGCGTCAAGTTAAAGTCGGTGTTCGCCGGCCGAAAAAGCGGCACGAACTCCGACTCACCGTGCACGATCATGGTGCGGCCGATTGAGCCAATGCCCGGGAAGACACCGAGCCAATTAGAAGCCGCAATGAAAAGAAATAATGTTCCGACGAGCGGTAGAAATCGAACGGATTTCCTTCGATCACCCGTTACCTGATCAAAGTACCCAAGCAGTGTCTCGAGCGTCGCCTCAACAACGTTTTGAAACCCGCTGGGCACTGGCTGAAGACTGTGACGCAGTATCAACCCTCCAATCGTAAACAGAACAGTCACGAGCACGGCATTTATTAAACTGTTCGTCACCGGGAATGAACCAATATAAAACACAATTTCAGCGGCCAGAGGAGGGAGATGCATAATTGAAAACTCAAAACTTATAACTTATAACGCATAACTTAAAACTATTGATTGGTATTAGAATCTGATTTATGTGATTGATCATCGTTTTTGCTAAAAGCAGTTAGGGATTTAAACTGCTTGTACAGCCAAACAATGGTTGTCGCCATGGCCAAGAAGACGCCGGAGAGAGTCAGCCACGGCGTTGTGCCCAATTGGCCATCGGCGTATTTTCCAATTGAGCCGAAAATTACAAGGGGTATGGCAATAATAAACCCCAACTCCCACGCCAAGCCCAGCGCTTGCCAAACGTTTTTGGGCATCTTGTTCATAGAATAGAGTTAAAATTTTTTACTTTTTCCGCCAAAGGCGGATCATCCTTGGGCTGAGCATTTTGCCTTTTGAATTTTGAACTAATTTTAGAACATGATATCTTCCTCGGCGCGCTTATAGGCGTGAATTTCTTCCGTTTTAAACCAATGCTTGATTTCGTGAGCTGCTTCACTTTCGTCGCCAGAGGCATGAACGATATTATGCAATGCTCGACGCTCATCATTAGCTAAAATCTGTGAATCCACAGAATAATCGCCGCGAATTGTACCCATATCAGCTTTATACGGAGCCGTACTTCCAACAATTTTTCTCACCATAGCGATAGAGTGAATGCCCTGCACTACAATAGCCACGGTGGGGCCAGACATTAAATAATCTAAATTCCAGCTAGCCACCATTTTCCCAATTTCTAGCGGATCATCTGTTCCTAATTCCTTGATGGCATCCTTTCCATAGGTACGATATGTATCAAGAGTTTTTTCGCCCATGCCCCTCATCCACCCTTCCGTGTTTGGGTAATGCTTGCGAATATGCTCAATATCCGGGGCGACCATTTTTAAAGCAATAATCTTTAAGCCGCGCTGTTCAATGCGATGAATAACCTCGCCAACCAAACCGCGTTTAACGCCATCCGGCTTAACTAAAACTACTGTTTTTTCTTCTTTGGGGTGGGGCATAATATTAAGAATATAGAATATGGAATATAGAATTTGGTCATTGAGTCATTTAGATTTTATTGGTCATTGGGATTTGGAAATTTGGGATTTTATTGTTTACTGTTTCAGAAATTCTCGTGCCTTTTTAACAACGTCTCCGGGAGTCATGTTTGACTTCAAGATATAGCCGATCGCTCCCATGGTCAGCCCTTTGGTTTTGTCTTCGTCTTGCCCAAGGTTGGTTAACATAACAACTGGTATATTCTTTGTTTGGCTATTGACCTTTAGCTCTTGAAGAACAGAAAATCCGTCCAAACCGGGCATAATCACATCTAACAAAATAATATGCGGCTGTTCTTTGGCAGCAAGTTCCACCACGCCATCGCCGCGATCTAAGTGAAACACCATGAATCCTTCCTGTTCAAATTTATGAACATACATATCAAGGATCATGGAATCATCCTCAACAATCAAGACTTTTGTTTTCTCGCCATCCATGCGGCTAGTATAACATAAAAATTTAAACTCGCAAGGGCTAAAGAGAAAGCCAGTTCTTATTGTCTGGATAAAAATTATTGACAGAGTATGGATATGAATAACCCGACCAATTGCCAGTAAGCTGCGATTGTTTCAAAACAAGAAGAGGCCTGAAGCAGATGCTTCAGGCCTCCGCAATTATCGTGCTAAAGCACAGGCCTCCGTTCACTGCGCTACGATGTCAGCGATCAGGATCGTCGCATCTTGATCCTATGAAGCCTTCTGTAGAACTTGGAGCGGCACATTTGTAGCAGGTCAGCGGCACGACTGACGACGCCATTGGCTCGCTCGAGCGCGGCGTAGATGAGTGCGGCTTCCACCTCGTCCATGACCATCGCGATTGGCAAATTGCGTCCCATGACCTCGGCGCACCAGTTGGCGCCGACCAAGTCGCCGAGCTTCGACGTGGTGGGGACATTC
>MGEP01000055.1:12730-12938 GCA_001791425.1 Candidatus Uhrbacteria bacterium RIFCSPLOWO2_02_FULL_48_12 | reverse complement strand
ACACTACAACCCGCTCGATGATCGTCTGGAGTTCTCGCACGTTACCGCGCCAATGATACGCCTGAAGGACGGCACGGGCGGGGGACGCGAATCTCAAGTTTCTCCCGGGTGCGAGCTGTTGGAGGAAGTAGTCGGCGAGATATGAAATATCCTCCCTGCGTTCACAGAGGGGCGGCACGCACACCGCAAACACGTTGAGCCGGTAGTA
>MGEP01000055.1:9036-12692 GCA_001791425.1 Candidatus Uhrbacteria bacterium RIFCSPLOWO2_02_FULL_48_12 | reverse complement strand
CGCATCACTGCTCGCATGTCGAGCACGCGCAAAAGCTTGACCTGTAAGTTCAGGGGCAGATCACCGATTTCATCAAGGAGCACAGTGCCGCCGTTTGCCCTCTCGAACACACCATGGTGACGCCGCATCGCACCAGTGAACGCCCCCTGCTCATGACCAAAGAGAAGCGACTCGGCGAGATCCGCCGGTATGGCGCCACAGTTAAGTGGCTCGAATGGCTTCTCGGCGCGCTGGCTGCATTCATGGAGCGCCCGCGCCACGATCTCCTTGCCGGCGCCAGTTGGACCACTAATCACCACATTGCAGTTGGTGGTGGCAACATGGCCGACGAATGTTCGCACCTCCTGCATTGCCCTAGAGGGACACATCTCGAGCAGGTCGTACGCCCTCTGCCGTAACTCTGGTTGCATGGAAACACTGTTGACCATAACCCTCCTCCTTCTCAACATCTATGGAAAAAGTGTGTCACTGAATTTCGCGACTACCCTGACTCCTCTGGCAACCGAGGCGGACGCCTCGAAACGGCGCTCTTTCGGAGCACTCGCCTCGGTTACCTTTGATTGCCAAAGAACGGGTGAATAGTACTTTAAAACCAATAAAAAGTCAATGTTGGATGCTCAACGCGCAGAAGAAATGGTCAATGTCTTTCCGTCTGTCTTAAATTGAATCCAGCCGTGTTTGTCTGTCCGATAAGTGTGAGCGCCAAACGCCTGCAGGCGCTTCAAGGTGGCTGGGGCAGGATGGCCAAAAGGATTACCAGCCCCCGCGGAGATAACTGCGTATTGCGGACGCACGACTCCAAGAAAATCATCGCTGGTGGAACTGGCGCTCCCGTGGTGGCCAACTTTTAAAACCGCGGCCCGCAAATTTCTCCCCTCGGCCATCAATAATTTCTCAACCTCAACTGGGGCGTCGCCCATGAATAGAAAACTTTGCTCGCCAAAGGTCAAACGGCTCACCACGGAAACTGCATTTAGGTCCTGAACCGGCTCTGTAAAATCACGCTCGGGATAAAAAAATTCCCAGCGCCAAGACGTTTGTCCCTCACTACCGCTCCATACAAAGGGATGATTAACCGGCGTTGTCTGAATATTTTGGGCCCGTAGTTCTTTCAAAAAAGTCAGATATTCCGAGGTGGTATGAGTAGCTGACGGCAGTAATGCTTTCTCTACTTTATAACGGCGCAGGATGTGAATTAAACCGGTCACGTGATCAGCGTGCGGATGGGTCAAAATGACACCGGTCAGTCGCCGGTCAGAAATTGCAATTAAACGATCTATTTGAGAAACAACTCCCTCATCAGGACCGCCGTCTATTAGCCAGCGGCTGCCGGACGGGAATTCAACGAAAATAGCATCACCCTGGCCAACATCAAGAACAGTGACTCGCAGGTCTTTAGGAGCTGATTTTAATAACGCGAGCGCAACGAAAAAAGCCGCGGCCGCCAATAAAACAAAAATAACTGCCGCCAAGACAAATCGTTTTTGTGAAGCTCTTCGCAGAGTAAGATGACCCCTTCCTATACGTGATTCTGTGGAACGCCCGCCCGAGGCGGACAAGGAACTCCACACCGTCCCCCCATGGCCGTCGGGGGACTGGTGCGTGGGCAAAAGATAGTTTAATTTTTTAACCACAGCACGCGAACCCGACCATCAGTAAAAAACGGCGCACCCACTCCCGAGGTACCCAGCGTGGGTTCATTAAAAACAATTTCCTCTTCGCGGGCGATGAACCCAACGGCAAACAAATCATCACGAATGAAATCGCGCTCACTGTCTATATCTGGGCTAATTGTATGCGTCGGAAATTTCAGCACCGGGCTATAGGCCACACCATTGTCAAAACTGGCCGTGCCGAGCCAGACGTCCGTGCCATCTGCCAAAACCAAGGGGGCCAGCCAAAAACGCGCGTGATGGCGCTGTCTCGCGCTTTTGAGAGAAGTCTCTTTTTCCACCCCGATATCCTGAACGCGGCCGCTGTAGAAAGACGGACTAATCGGCGCCGCTGGATAAGCAGTATTGGCTAAAGACGAACGAACGGTGGCAATAATATTATCTATAGTGGCGGGATCAGCGATTTGCCAACCGGCGCCGCGAAAACTTTTCTCAAATTCTTGACGCGAGCCAACAACAATTATATTAACGGGAGTCTGCGTGCGTCCGCGCAGTGTCTCGGTTGTTTTATTGAGACTGTTTAGTTCCTGAATGGTTAATTCTGAAATAGTTTTTCTCGACAAAATCTCCACTTCGCCAATGACTATAGTCTGCAAGGGATGACCCGCCGTGTAAAACCAGTAAAACCAAACTGCTGCGGCAATGGCCGCGGCCACAATAATTTTTTCAATCGTCAGAAAAGATAGCGGCCTCGTTCTGTCCGCCGCCGGAGAAACCGGAGAAATAAAATTTTCATAAAGATAGATAACAGTTATCATGCCTACCAGCCACCAGGCGCCCAGCAAGTATCCCCCCAGAACGTCGCTCGGCCAATGCACGCCGAGATATATTCGGCTGACACCCACCAGACCAATGACAAAAACCGCTGACAAGACAACGGCAATTTTTGTGCGCCAACTCCGAACATAGCCAACGATCACATATGCTAAAAATCCATAAAAGACAAATGAAATAATCGCATGACCGCTTGGAAAGCTCGCTGAAGACGCGAGAATGAGGGCTTGCCCGGCATTTGGTCGGGGTCTGTCAAATATCATTTTTAAAAGAAAATGCGCTCCGGAGGCGCTGGCCGCGCCAATCAGAAACACCATGAGCCGCAGCCAGGAACGGCGCCACAGCAAAAAAACGGAAAGCGCCGCCATAAACCCCAATACCGGCCAGCCGGCTAAATTAGTGGCATAGAGCATAAGACGATTTATGATTGGGTCGCGCACGAACATGACCAGTTCCAGCAGACGATTATCCAGCTCAATCAATGGCCCGCGAACAACCACCGCGTGAATAAGCACCAAAAGATATCCGAGAATTACCACGCTCAAAATTAAACTGAAGCTAAAAGATAGGCCAAGGACTTCATAGGGCGAAAATCTTTTTCGCATAAACTGAATGAAGCGCGGATGACGTTCAATGAAATTCGCGATATATTCATTTTCCGCTAACCCGCTAATAACGGAGCGGCTGATAGATAAAAGAAAGGCGCGAACCTGGCGCTCGTGGCGCACAAGGAAACGCCCGACCAGCCAGTTTAAAACAATGACCACCGCCAAACCGAAAAGGAAAACCGTGAGCCGTGTTCCCCAAAGCTCCACCGCCTCCCAGCTCGCTCCCAAGAAGTACCCTAAACCAACGAAAAGAAACGACCAGACGGCGCTGGCGCTGGCGCTCCAAAAAATAAACCGCCAAATACCCATTTCTGACATGCCGGCCACAAACGGCACGAGCGAACGCAGGGGGCCAAGAAAATTTCCGGAAAAAATACTTTTTCCGCCATAAGCGGCAAAATACTGCTGGGCCCGCACTAAATATTGACGCTTCAGGAAAAAACTTCTGTCTGAAAAAAACGGCGGACCATAAAACCGGCCAAGCAAGTAAGAAGTGACCGCCCCGAAGAAACATCCCAAAGCCACTAGCACCATTAAAACTCTGACATCAAACGAAAGCGGCCACTGCTCCGCCAAAAATCCACTAAAGAGAACAATCACC
>MGEP01000055.1:5659-8972 GCA_001791425.1 Candidatus Uhrbacteria bacterium RIFCSPLOWO2_02_FULL_48_12 | reverse complement strand
GTCCGAATGGGCGAGAAAAAAATTTAATATTGCCTCAAGCATACTGCTATCTTTTAATATTCATAATATGGGCACTTACCACTATAACGATTTTTCAGAAAGTGAACAACACCAGCGGCATTCAAAAAGCCGGCAGCCAAAACGAAGAGATTTCTATTCGTTTAGCTGCCGGCTCGACTGATTAGTGGCGGCCCTCCTACGCCAGGATAAGATCATTGCGCCGATTGTGCTCCGCGATTATTTCCAGCACTTCGGGAACACGCCGGAGAGGAATGTTCTGCTCGGCATCGCAGCGACCGAGACACTCATCTGGATAACCGGCCTCTACCATCACGAAATCAGGGCCATAAGCAAGCGCCGAGGCGAGATTCTTCAGCACCAGATCATTGCGCATCGTGCCAGCACTATGAGAAGGATCCACACCCACCGGCGCCCAACTTTTCTCATGGATTGTAGCGATCAAGCTATGGTTGGGCGCAAACCGAAATGGACTATCTGGGTCCAGCGATTCGGTCCCGCGTACGCATATACCAACACGGTTGTTGCCGCGCGGCAAGCTTCGCGCCTCGTCAAGGGTGCCGTCTTCACGCCAGTGCATTGGACCGGCCAGAACAAACTCAACCCGAGTGAATAACTGCCTGACCATGCGCTCGTAGATTCCGTTCTTGATAATAACGGGAAATTCGTGCTGTTTGCCAAGTTCCACATGCAGTTCTTGATTTCCCGCGCTGCGGGCGCCGATCCAAATTCCTATCTCCCCGGGGTAACCAACTTCTTTCTTGATGCGCCGAATGTCTTCAATGTGTTTAGACTCCAGCGCCTCGGTCCACACAATCTCTACCCCATTCTCCCCCACCGCTTCCAGCAGCCAACGAAGCGCTTTACGGCCAAACCCCCGAAAAGAGTAAGCGCTTGAACGGGGCTTCCAACACCCGCCGCGAATAGCTTTAATCCCCATCTTAGTTAATTCGCTGACCGTCTGCTTGATGTCCGGATAGACCGTGCAAGGGCCGATGATGGGCTGACAAGGCAATCCGTACCCGATTTTGATTGACGGGCTAAGCTGGATATGATGAGCGTCACGAGCTCCGTTGCAAGCCAGTGTTACCATACTCGGCGTCACGCGCTCAACGTTGTCAACCCCGGGCAGACGAAACAGATGATCAGACACTGTGCGACTCCGCACCCGCTCGCCGTCAAGCAGATAAATCTCTGTAAGCGGGTAGTTTGTCCCTTTCTCCATGCGCACATCCGGCTTCAAGCCATATTGCAGCGCCTTCGCCGCAACGGCCGTGACAAGCGGATCGTTCGCCCCAATTCCGGCTTCCATTCGTACAACCATTTTTCCCCTCCTTACTACGTGATTGGCGTCTATTCAAGATGATTCTTGAATAACTGCCTAAGATATATTCCCGGCAGCGATCTGATCAGTTTATGCTAATCAAATCGCTGCCGAAAAATTTTTTCAAGGAACGCTGTTGATTTTGGCACAAAAAACTGACCTGCCGTTTCCGGCAGGCCAGCGTGATTGTCTTTTGTGCTATCTTAGCGTGTATGACAAGCCGCCGAACCTACCGGATCGGTAAAGAAATAGAAACCAAAAAACTGCTTGTTCAACGCGACTTTTCGCATACTGATACTATCCTACGCCTAAGTTAAAAATTGGTCAATGGGCTCGTCCAGATTCGAACTGGAGACCTCTTGCGTGTCATGCAAGCGCTCTAACCAAACTGAGCTACGAGCCCATAATTTTTTTCAGGAATCTTCTCCCTGCTGCGGTTTTAAAATAAACCTCTCGTGCTCTTGCTAGACCGAAAGATTCATATTCTTCCTTATATACCACAGTTAAGCCATGCATTGCACGTGTTGTCTTTGTCTTACCACGAATATGATCTCGCATTCTTCGTTCCAAATTACCTGTGGCACCCTTGTATAGCTTACCATTCTTATCAACTAAAACATAGGTCATGAATTTCATATTTTTGCTATAGGTGCACTCCCCGCCCGAACGACCGAATCGCGTTCGGTCGGGCGGGTAACCAAACTGAGCTACGAGCCCGTAGATATGAGTGTGAGGATAAGCCCCACCGCATGCCAGTATTGTATATCAGTTTTCGAAAAAAAAGAAAAGGCGGTACGTCCTCCACGCGTACCGCCCTTGTATGAACTTGAGACCCGAGAGCTCTATTGAAGCTCTTGAAGAATGCGCTTCATCGCCGCAGCCGGATCATCCGACTTCATGATGGGACTACCACAGACAACGATGTCTGCCCCCTTCTTTTTGGCCACGCTTGGCTCAATTTCTTCCGAGTGACGGGTATCCTTGTACCACAATGGTCTCACACCAGGGACAACCTTAACGGTGTCAAGATGTGCAACTGCGTCGAGCACTGTTCCGGGGAGAATGATGCCGTCGCATCCTAGCTCCACTGCCGTCTCACCAAAGTGACGTACTGCTTCCCAAAGCGAACGCTGGAAGTGACGTTGGCAGTAAGCGTCGTCGTAGTGGGTCAGAACGGTGACTGCCAGCACCTTGGTCTTGGTTCCTCGAGTGACCTCAATCACGGGTGGAATCTCGGAGTCAGCCAAGGCATAGATATTGAAAAAGTCCACCTCATGCCCCACCATTGCTTTCGCGACGTCGACCATAGTCCTCTTCCCGTTCCACATCTTGAGATCGACGAATAATTGTCGATCGTACACTCGTAGATCGGAAAAGGCTCTGGCGTAACCGTGTTGCAGGATGTAGTCGAGGTTTACCTTGATGCCGAACTGAAGACCCGCCCCAACCAACCCCCATAGGATATTACGAGTTTCGCCCTCTTCGGACGAGAGGCCGTCGGCGGCCACGAACAGCGTTATCATTTCGTACCCCCGCTCTCCACACGCGCGTACCCTCTCTGCTCGTTCCACCCGATGGGGTTATCAAGAAACTCCCGATACCCCAGAATTGCTTTGTGGGTGAACACACCACACTGCTCTGCGACGTCCAAAAGTTCGGGCAAGGTAAAGAGGTAAATCATCTCGATACCGCGAACATGGAGCGCCTTCAAGGACTCTGGATTGTTGTAGAAAAGGATGCAGGCGGCGTGGGTAACCGTGTGCCCAGCTGACCTCACTGCCTCAGCGCTGTTTGATGTCGTCTCGGCGAAGTTCACCAACTCCTCGACGATCAACCCATTACTGTGGGGTGGAATGTGGGCGAGGCCGGTGACCAACTCCTTCTGTCCGCCTTTCTTCCGTGTCTCGCGGGCGTAGACATACTGGATCCGTTGGCTGAGCAACGTTGTGAGATTATCTCTCAGAATCCAGC
>MGEP01000055.1:304-5638 GCA_001791425.1 Candidatus Uhrbacteria bacterium RIFCSPLOWO2_02_FULL_48_12 | reverse complement strand
GACATAGCCGGGGCCATGCCATCCCGATGAGTAGAGAAACGGCTCTTCACCGCCATCGACATTGCGTATGTCAACGGCCTTCGCCTCGAGAACCTGCAAGATTCTCCGTTCTAGCTGTCTGTCCATCACGCGTCTCCTTTCTGAGTTACGGTTGTGGCCGACCAGCAACGCTAGTGATCGGCACGTTGATGGTTTCACTTTCCAGTACCATTTCCATGAGCTCTACGTGCAAAGGTGGAGAGGCGGCGATCAACTCCCGATCCTCCACTGTCCAATCGGTTCCGCGATCGTTAGTGACTCTGCAACCGGATTCCTTGAGAATCAGTGCCGCAGCGGCATAGTCCCAAGGATGGTTATCGAACGACGCAAGCCAGTCCTTTCGACCATCGGCTACATACGCGGCGGGCACGACGGTTGATCCAAAACTGCTCAACCAGAAGCCATGCTCTGACCTCAAGAGCAGGACGGTGTGGAATGCTTTCTTTCTACCCGTGAGTCGCGAAGGCACACAGCCGAAGCTATTTTTCAGCTCGGCCTTGTGCTCTGTGGCCATCTTCTTCCCGTTTCGACTTGCGCCTCCATGCGAGACCGCGTAGAAAAGCTCATCTGTTGCAGGAAGATAGATACCAGCCTCCACGAACCCAGCTTGACGAGACAACAATGCCATGCTGACTCCGAAGAGAGGGATTCGGGACACGAAATTTGAAGTTCCGTCTAATGGATCAATGTACCATGTCCGATCCCTAACTTCATTCACGCCCTCCTCTTCTGCCACGATGCCATGATGTGGGCACTTCTGTCGTATGCGCTCGATGATCGCTCTCTGTGAAGCAAGGTCGGCAAGGGACACAATATCGGTCGCACCGCTTTTGGTGGTTACCGACTCAACTCTGCCGAAGAACTCCATGAGGATGTGCCCCGCCATTACGATAGTTTCCTGCAAAAACTTCTCCATTAATCGTTTCCCCCTATGTTCAATTGTCAATCATCTTCCGACCGGTGCGACTTCGGACCTTCCGAAGACGGTCAGATAGCCGTCCCGTCTTACTTTTGACGCCTATGACGCCACGATGTAAGTCTGCCCGTTATGCGCCCGACGATTCTGACAGACCATCTGCCGAATCGTGGCGCGGTGACGTTTCACCAGTCTCTCCATGAGCCGCGTCCCGCACTGAGGGCAGTCTTTGAGCTTGCGCCGCTTGTTGGACATACTCCCTCCTCTCTTTTCTGGTCCGGAGCTTACTCACTGTCATTTGCTAGGGGCCAACCTACGACGGTTTTTCTTCCACCTTGGCATTACAGCCAATGTTTTGGCAGACCAAAATGAACTTGCCGTCACGCGCGTGGTTCAGCGAAGGCACTCGCTTAGCCCGCCAGCCGCAGTACGGACACTTGGGCATGGTTATTCCCTCCTTTTTTGTCCACGTTAATTGTAAATACCGTTACCGTTAAACAAAAAGCTTCCTCTCAAACACCGCCACACCTTACCAAAACCAATAGTTACTGGCAATAGCTACGCCGGCTAATATAATCGAATACTCTAAATGAATCTACCACAATACAACATACCACAACCAATCCCTGCCTCCCCATACCACCATACTAGTATGGTGGTATAGACATCGGGACTAATGCGTTGGGTGAAATTTGACTTTACCCAACGCACTAGTCCGCCCGAGGCGGACGGGGCGGTGCGGGGTTTCGCCCCCCCAATCCCTGTGGAGGCCATCCCGCCCCGCCGCGGCGGGGCTGGGTAAAGTTGCGGAGCTTCACCTCTATATAGTCAAAATTTGCCGATCGGCAAATTTTGTAGATATGCTGCTACCGCACACTCACGGCTTTAATCTATAACAACCGCCAGGATTCTGCCTCGTTTCGCTAAATAAGGCAAAACTAAATCTTGCTCATTACGTGGTGCGGGGTAAATCCAATAATTAAAAAAACCATGCCCAGAAAAGCGTGCAGAAAATCATTGGCCAGACTAGACTCGATTACCCCCAAAAGCATT
Organism: Candidatus Uhrbacteria bacterium RIFCSPLOWO2_02_FULL_48_12; assembly: GCA_001791425.1. Classification (GTDB taxonomy): domain Bacteria; phylum Patescibacteriota; class Patescibacteriia; order GWA2-46-9; family GWA2-46-9; genus GWA2-46-9. The sequence continues at coordinate 3,630 of MGEP01000055.1, read as the reverse complement.
GGGTCGGGAATTAAGAATCCCATAATCGCCAAGGCGCCAAATACTGCGCCGAATATTTTGGAAAATTTTTTAGCTGATGACACCCCATGCACAACAAAAGCAATGGCCAGCAAACCTACCGCCAGGTGAATGAAGTTGTGAATTTTATTTACGGCAAAAATACCAAAAGCGGGATTTCTAAAAATTCCCACAAAGCCAATGGCCATCAGCACAAACCCGCAAACAAAAACTATTCTAGTGATTCTAATGTTTGACATATTTAGTCTCTTAATGGGCATGGATGCTTGCCCGCCTCTGGGAGGGACTTTCACTCCGTTTAGAGATGCTTGTCTCTAAGGTGACGAGTCATTGATCCAGTCTTACCCGCCTGCCAAGGTTACAAATGCGCCTGCTTGGATTTTCAGCCCAAGGATGATGCGCCTTGGGCGCAGAACCAAGGACCTACTCTTACCCCGCACCTTTTTTAACCTTTGGGCATGGATGGACTCGAACCATCGACCCCAGACTTATAAGGTCTGTGCTCTAACCAACTGAGCTACATGCCCATTTACAAACTTAAAAGGTGCGGGGCGCGGTAAGACGGCTGCTCTAACCGCTGAGCTACAGGCGCACAAAACGGAGGGCAAATTTAGTATACCAAGCCGAGCCACCTTACCGCAATCAATAAAAAAATATTTTAACGTCAACGATTCTTCGGCTGTTATTCATTCTGACATTCTTAAGAATGTCAGAATGATATTATTGGGGTATGCTCTTGATAGTTGAACGCACCAACTGTTCGGCTTCTTCAAATGAATTGGTGGGCAAAGTAAAAACAGCCAAAGTGTTTGATCCTTCAGCTTGCCATGGTTGAGCAAGCTCCAAAGCATTCAGGTGCGGTCCGGTTTTCAACCAACCTCCTATCTTGCCGTCACTGCGTTCATAAAGCAAGGCGACAATTTTGGCCTGCGGTGAATTCATAATGAGCTCATCAATAACGCCCGGCAGATGCTCTTCGTTGGTCCCGGCTTTTTGGAAATCGTCTCTCCTCACCGCCGACCAAACCAAACCACGCTCCGCGTCATACTGCAAGCGCGCCAAGACACGCCCCCATAACCGCAAGGTAGACAAATCATGCTGACGATAAAGATGCTGAATGATTTCGTCGCGCCGAGCCCCGCGCTGAACAAGTTCTGAGGCAATCACTAAAGCCCGCGGCGTCACGGACGCAGACTTAAAGCTGTGGGTCTTAGCAATCATGCCCGCCAAAATAGCCGTCGCCATATCGGCATCCAAATGCTCCTCGCCAAATGAATCCAGCAATTGAAAAATCACTTCTGTGGTGGAAACGGCGGTAATGTCCACGTGATTGATTTGACCATACTGATCATTGGCCGGGCTGTGATCAATGTTAATAATCGGCGTACGATAAAAAAAGTCCGCCTGCTCATGATACAGGGGCCCAAGCGAACTCAAATCAGGCGTATCGCAAGTGATAATGAGATCATGAGTCGGATAACCAAGTTCAATCTTGGCGTCTGATTCTTCCAAACCGCCGACAGCCGGAGTCAAATAAATCACCACTCCACCATCCAAACGATCATAACTCAAACTGCCAATGCTCGCATGTTTCGGAGAAACGCGAACAATCAAAATTTTTAAAGCGGCGGCGCTATGCGTAACAGAATCAAGTCCGGGCAGAAAAGCATATTTTTTAATATGGTGCTCGGGAGAACTCACCACCACCTCAGCCGGAATGCCGAGCTTTTTCAAAAGCATCATCAAAGCCAGGCACGAAGCCAGTGAATCAAGGTGAGCGTTTTTTTGGCAGGTAATGAGAACGCGCTTGGCGCCTTTTATCTGTTGAACAATTTGCGTGCGGGTTTCTAACATAAAGAGTTTGGTACTCTACTTCGCCGCAAAATTGTTGTCAACCCCTAAAAATGAAAACTTGCAGAAACGCGCGAGAAATGACATAATTGCGGCTATGAAGTCAACCTTATGAAGCAGCAATTGGCCAATCTTCCGCCGGCTTACGACGCCCGAGCAGTTGAGCAGAATATATATTCTCAATGGGAAAAGGGCGGCTATTTTTTGCCCAAACGGCGCCGCGGGGCTAAGACAAAAAAACCATTCACTATATCTTTGCCGCCGCCAAACGCCACTGCCCAACTGCACTTAGGAAGCGCCTCCATGCTGGCTATTGAGGACTTGATGATCCGCTATCATCGCCTTAAGGGCGAGGAGACCCTGTGGCTGCCGGGTACAGATCACGCCGCCATCGCCACGCAAAATGTCGTGGAGAAAAAAATATGGAAAGAGGAAAACAAAACCAGACACGACCTTGGCCGCGCTGAATTCCTCAAGCGCGTGACAGCGTTCGTTGGACAAACACGCCAAATCATTCGCAACCAGATGCGGCGCATTGGTGCCTCGGTTGACTGGTCGCGGGAGCGCTATACTCTTGACGAGGGCCTCTCGCACTGCGTGCGCCTTGTTTTCAAAATGATGTACGATGATGGTCTCATTTACCGCGGCTACCGCACTGTCAACTGGTGCCCGCGCTGTCAGTCAACCTTGGCTGATGACGAAGTTGAGTATGAAACCATTAAGGAAAAATTATATTGGATCAAGTACGGACCTTTTGTGCTGGCGACCTCACGTCCGGAAACCAAACTCGGCGACACGGCCGTGGCTGTTCATCCCAGCGACAAAAGATATAAAAAATATGTAGGCAAAAAATATCAAATTCCCGGAGTGCTTGGGCCTTTTGAAGTTGTGGTGGTGGCTGACCGCGCCGTTGATCCAAAATTCGGGTCAGGCGTTATCAAAGTAACGCCGGCGCACGACTTAGCCGACTTTGAAATTGCCCGCCGTCACGGCATTGGCATGCGGCAGGTTATTGGCGAGGATGGCCGCATGATGTCAAACACCGGCAAATACGCCGGCCTCACCACCAAAGAGTGCCGCGAAGAAATATTAAAAGACATGCGGAAGCTTGGCCTTATAGAAAAAATAGAAGACTACGAACACAATCTGTCAATCTGCTATCGCTGTGGCGCGGTTATTGAGCCATTGCCAAAACTGCAATGGTTTGTGGCTGTTGATAAACCATTCCCCCTGCGGCAGACGACTCTTGGCAAATGGCAAAAAGGCGAACAAGTAACTCTAAAACAACTGATGTCCTATGTGGTGCGTTCTGGACAAACTGAAATTATACCCGATCGCTTCAATAAGACTTATTTTCACTGGATTAATAATTTGGGCGACTGGAATATCTCGCGCCAAATATGGTTTGGACACAGGGTGCCGGTTTGGTACCGGCCCAAGGCCGACCAGCCTGGGGC
>MGEP01000055.1:0-266 GCA_001791425.1 Candidatus Uhrbacteria bacterium RIFCSPLOWO2_02_FULL_48_12 | reverse complement strand
GAGAGGGTTGGGAGCAAGATCCGGATACTTTGGACACCTGGTTTTCTTCCGGGCTTTGGACTTTTTCCACCCTGCTCAACCAGAAGCGCATGGCTGACACGCTCATGGCCTGGAAAAAAATTAGTCCGGACCTAAAAAAATATCATCCCACATCTGTTTTGGAAACCGGTTACGACATTCTGTTTTTCTGGGTGGCGCGAATGATTTTAATGACCACTTACGCCTTGGGTGAAGTACCGTTTGAGAAAGTATATCTTCACGGATTG
>MGEP01000054.1:11856-19220 GCA_001791425.1 Candidatus Uhrbacteria bacterium RIFCSPLOWO2_02_FULL_48_12 | reverse complement strand
GGGGCTGGGTGTAGCGCTCGTGGGTCACTCGAACAATCTTTTCTCGATTGTTGTAATTAACCACCACGGGAGGCAAGGTGTTGGCGGAAAATGGAGTGGAAGCTACTCCGTCAATCATGAGTTTTAAATATATCTGCCATTTGGCTAAATTCACCAAATCTTCTTCTGTCACGTACGGCGCAAACTCTTTCACTAAAATCTCGGCGTCTGCCGCGCCGACTCGGAAACAAACAATAGTGCCGACGTTACCGAAGACCGCGGCCTGCACTTTTTCGTCTAATTGTTCTATATATTGATGCGCTATAATTAAATTTAGACGGTACTTTCTGGCTTCGGACAATATATTGGCAAATGACTCCGTGGCAAAATTTTGAAATTCATCCACGTAAAGATAAAAATCTTTACGTTCATGCTCCGGCGTATCTATGCGCGACATGGCCGCCAATTGAATCTTCGTAATCATCATCGCCCCCAAAAGAGCCGAGGTGTCCTCGCCAATCCTCCCTTTTGACAAATTTAGAATCAATATTTTTTGATTGTCCATAACGTCACGAATATCAATGGACGACTTTACCTGTCCCACGACATTTCTAATGAGCGCATTAGATAAAAATTGACCTACCTTGTTTTGAATGGGAGCGATGGCTTCCGCTTGAAATCTGTCCGGATATTTAGAATATTCGTCCACCCAAAAACTTCTGACCACGGGATCCTTAATTTTGTCAATAACTTTTCGACGATAAGTTTTATCCACCAAAATACGCATAGTGCCAAGCAGGGTGGACCCCGGGTAATCAAGCAGAGCCAAAATGGCGTTGCGTAAAACGTATTCAAGCCGCGGGCCCCAGGAATCAGCCCAAATTTTCTTAAACACGCCGATGAGGCCGGAGGCCACGAGGTGGCGGACGTTTGGATCAACTGATTCCATGATGTTAAAAGCGATCGGATACTCCATGTCCGCCGGGTCAAAATAAACTACGTCGTTAATGCGGTGCGATGGTATAAAGTCTAAAATACTTTCCGCCAGCTCGCCGTGCGGGTCCACCACGCAAATACCATGTCCGACCTGAATATCAGCATAAATCATTTGTTTTAACATTTCTGATTTGCCCATGCCTGTTTTGCCGATAATATAGGTGTGCCGGCGCCGATCATCGCGCTTAATGCCAAACAACCGACAACTGTCGCGGTAGTTAGTTTCGGCAAATATTGTAACGTCTCCGGGGGCAGGCATATTGATTTAACCCAATGGAATATTGGGAGGAGGCGCCATTTTGGGAACGGCGGCTGGCTCTTTAGCTACACCTTCGGCAAAAGGCACTGAAGAGGGCGGAGCAATTCTCTTAAATTCAGTTTTTTGCACCATATGACGAATAGGAACGGTTTCCGTAGTTTGCGGAAAATGCCAAATGGAAGCCAATTCCTCAATATTGAGAACGAAGGGATTGCGCCCTCGATAGACCGACCGATTCTTATAACGAATCATTACCTTCGTTTTTTTAATATTTTTTCGCCAGTCTATAAAAAAATAATGAGCGTGAACGCCAACGTGTTTCGTGTCGGGTTTAATAGAGTTAAGGTCAGACGTATTAAACTGCTTAATCGTTCCAATTAAGGCCTCACGGCCATGCTGGACAACAAAATTTTCTTTGGGCGCTATATAAACGCTTCTGATTTTTGTGAGAAAGCCGATTTTTTTAATTTTGCGGGAAATCGCTTCCACTCTTTCTTTGTCGTATGGCGACAAATAAAGCATGCGGCTGGGCAGATCGTCGGTCCGAGAACCAGTTTTTTGAGCGCCGGTGGGCGCGCCGGTTATTTGTGTTGAAGCGGTTTGTCCGATATTGCTGAGCTCGCCCAGCAGGGCGCCGGCCAGGCCATTTTTTTTCTTTTGTTTCTCGCCAATCATTTTTTTAATTAGAGCAATGGCATTCTTTTTCCAGCTATCGTCTATTGGCACAATAATTATTTGCAGCCAAAGCTGTTCACCGTCACCAAGCTTGCCCATAGTTTCCAGGAGAGCTGAGAGCGGATCTTTAAATTCTTGCGTTAAGGTGTGCTCAAATTCAAGATAGGTGCGTATGGGCAGGGCTTGATCCTCAACCAGTGCGAACTCCGTGCCATATAGGTCGTAATGCTCATGGGGATAGACCGAAGGATAACCAGTAGTATAATCTTCAATTTCAGTAATAACCGCGTCTGGATATTGCGCGTAGATGGCTGATTCCACAAGATCGCGGAATTGCACAATCGTTCTAATAATAAACTGCACATAGCCGCCGATGCTGATAATTTCAAAAGAAAACCAATCCTGGGTGTTGCCTATCCAGTATTTCTCCTGCAAAGTCTTACTGCCATGCGCCCCGGCCAGATGAGCAAAGATATTTTCTACTGCTTTGGGGCTTTGTACATTATCTTTGGGAACGTCTATGGCCAACATCACCCAGCGGCGTGTTTTGTCATATTCATTCTCAATATAATACACCCAAGCAAAACGCGCTCCGGACAAAAAAATAACGAGAAAAACTATCCATCCTCCGTTGGTAAATAGATAAACAAAAAAATCCCAGGCCCCTAAAATTGGGCTTGGATTTGCCATTGCCGCGTTAAGGGCATTTGATATACCACCGACAATTGGCATGGCAATGCTATTGGGCGGCTAAAATATAGCGACCATTATTTTGCTTAGTGAACTGAGCGCGATTCATCAGAGCCAAATGAATGGTTTGCTTTTTAACAAATCGGCGCTTTAACACTTCTTCCACTACTTCTTCGCGCGTGAGACCATCCGGGCCCTTGAGGATATCTTTGATGACCTCGGTTACGGTCCCGCGGCTGAATCCCCATTCTTTGAGCGCGTAAATACCGCGACCCACTAAAACAAAGCGTTTGTCTAAAATAAGTTCATTGTGCACTGATGGCGATTTGGCGACTTTGTGGTCAAAATGCGCGGTATTCACCTTATCGGCAATGGACACAAAGTGAAGCGGCTTACCTTCGTGTTTAAGCACCAGATAAATTTTATCGTTCATTCGCTTGGGATGTATTGTTGGCCATTCTTTTCTGCCCCATTCGCCAAAAATATTTTGTTCTAGTTGAGCCGCGGCCGCAATGTAAGCGCGCAGAACTTCGGATTCTTCTTTTGGCGATGGCGGTACGCTGACTGATACGCCTGTTTTGAAAAACTCCCTGGCCAAACGCACCGGCTCGTCAACCAGAATAGATTTCTTCTCTGAATACAAAGGCAGTTTTTTGAACTCTTTAATCAGCTCTTCTTCAGAGAGCGGTGTTTTGGCCGAATCAACAATGCTGACAAACTCGTTGATGGCCGATACTAATAAACGATCATCTATGCCGGGAATAGCATAGACCGCCCGTCTCGTATTATTAGCGGGTCTATGTTCAATGGCCTCAACCACCGTTTCGTTCAATAGAAATTCTAAATAAGCTACGGCGCGATGATGCGATGGCTCGTCTTTGGGAGCTTCGGACAAATCTAGAAGTTCGGAAATAAAAAAGCGTTCTTCTAACACGCCGCCAAATGATTGCAGTAACTGTTCGGCGATTCTGGTAAATCTCTGAATTTCATCATGGCCGGTTTGCAGTTCGCGCAATTTAATAATTACAACTTTGATCAGCTGTCTCACGCGCTCGCGGGTGATCTTAAAGCGATCGCCTATTTCTTCAAGTGTGGCTTCGGTGCCTTTTTCGGATAGTCTAAATCGCTCAATAATTACCACTCGTTCGCGATCACTGATGCCTCGCATCAAATCATCCACTACGGTGATGGGGTTAAATGCTCTAATTTCGTCAGCGTGGCGCTGGGTAAGTATTTTATCAAGTATAGCATTTGCTGCCATAAATTTGACTGTTTTATTGCTGCTTTTTAAAGCGATTATAATTAGTTCTAATATAGCATAAAAACAAAAATAAGTCAATAGTTTTATTTGACCATAAAATATTAAATTAGACTGGTCTTAGCCAGTCTAATTTTTGTTAATCTTTAATCAATATTACCCAACGCACCAGCCCCGCAATGGCGGGACGGTGCGGGGTTTCCTGTCCGCCCCGGGCGGACGCTCCGCCACCAATCCCTGTGGAGGCCATCCGCCTCGGGCGGATAAAGTCGTGGAGCTTCACACTTACGACAAGCTGATTATTTCTTCCCAAGGCAGATTGGCGCGTCCAAAATGACCATAGGCGGCGGTTTGCTGATAGATTGGCCTTCTTAAGTCTAGACGTTCAATAATTGCCTGCGGACGAAAATCAAAATTTTTAGCTACAACATTAGTGATGTTACCACCAGTTTCATTAACGGCCTCTAGCATCAATGGTTCGGCGCGGCCAATGGCATAAGCGACTGATACCAAGCATTCTTTAGCTAGGCCATTAGCGACGACATTCTTAGCGGCAAAGCGCGCCATGTAGGCGGCCGAGCGATCAACTTTTGTGGGATCTTTTCCAGAAAAACAACCGCCGCCGTGCGGAATGAGACCGCCATAAGTGTCAACCATAATCTTGCGGCCCGTGAGACCAGTGTCCGCGTCAAAACCGCCGCGGACAAATTTGCCAGTGGGGTTTAATAATATCTCAACTTGAGAAAGATCGCCGACCACCGGAGCAATTAAATTTTTAGTAATGTCTTTTTGCATATCCGCGTGCTCAATGCTCTCTTCGTGCTGACAACTCACTAAAACAATTGTTGCTCGGCCATTGCTAATAATCACTTCTGATTTGCCGTCCGGTTTTAGCCACAATAATTGACGGCTTTTTCTCAACTCTTCAAGGCCGCGCGATAATTTATGCGCCAACACTACGCCGAGCGGTAGATACTCCGGCGTCTCATCAATGGCGTAACCATACATAATCCCTTGATCGCCGGCGCCTCCCGCATCAACGCCCATGGCTATATCGGGCGACTGACCAACAATATTAGAAATGACGCCATAATGATCGTCGTATCCTATATCCTTCAATACACCGTTAACCACCGCTGGCACGTCAACCCATGATTTCGTGGTCACCTCGCCGCCGACAATGATAATGCCGTGACTGCCGAACGCTTCAATGGCTACGCGACTGCTAGCGTCTTGCTTCAAGCATTCATCTAGAATAGCATCAGCAATTTGGTCGCAAATTTTATCAGGATGTCCAGAGGTAACACTTTCTACGGCGTAAGTAGTTGGTTTATAAATCATGGTTTAACTGCTCATTATTCACTTACGCTGATTTTGCCGCGCAATGACGGAGTTAAATGATCGTGGAACGGACAATCCTTAACCAAAGTGAACGTGTGGGAATAAGACGAGCCGGGAGCGATGCCCTGCAGTGCGTCAAACCCCGGGCACACCTCGTGAGCGGGGTGCACTGCTGAAGCTGGCCACATGTCGGTTGAGCCCCGGTTGATGAATTTTACTATATCGTCTTTTTTTATGGACAGGGTAGCTGGAGAAAAGCTATTTTCATTCATTTCAATTATGTAAGTTTTGGCTGCTGACTGACTTGGCGCTTGTTCTTCGCTTGTCGGGATGAGCAAGGCGTCAAATTTCGTCATGATAATATTATCACCCTCGTCCCTTAATGGCTGATCCTCAATAATGTTATAAACTCCGTCGCCGTTATCTTTGTGCAGCATGGCGAAATAAGAGTTTTTATCAACCAGCGGCGTAGTTAGGGTAATGACGGTATTTTGAGAATTACCGATAGGTAAAAGAGCGCTGTGGCCAATGATAAGCCCGGGGCGACCGTCCTCATCTTTATGAATAACCACATAACCAGCAGTATCGGCAAACGAGACTTCTTGAACAGTTACACTGCTGTTCGGTTTTTGTGTTTCCATAGTAAGGGTATTTTTACCTGCCTCACCGGGCGGCGCTGTCTTAACTTCAGGTTTAGCGCGGTGATAATTAGTGCTTAACGTAACTGACGGAACCGTTGCATTACGGCGCTGAATAACGTAAAGAGCGGCCGCCGCCACGATAATAATAACTAAAACTATCGCCACTATCTTATTATCTTTCATATGTTTTTGATAATTAACACATTAAAAAAGTGTTGCCTATTAAGCGTTATCTGCCGCACAAAACAAATAACGTTAAAATAAAAGAAAGTTGAGTCGTGATGAGACCGCAATTTACCGCTTCGCCCGGCGCTTTTTAGATCGCTTGGCTTGCTGTCTCATTCGCGCGCGCTTGGCACTGTTTCCACCCATATGAATAAATTAATTGAGTAGTGAAGCCCCACTATTTTATCCGCCCTGGGCGGACTGGTGCGTTGGGTAAAAGTATAATATCAAATTATCTAAATATTGCCAAGGCACGTTGCTGTGGAGTTTTATTATGCTTTCGAGCAAGGCTGCGGGGCTTGGATTCCCCGCCTGCCAGGGCCTGAGCTGGGAGACCAGGATTCGAACCTAGATTTTCGCGTCCAGAGCGCGACGTCCTACCGTTAGACGATCTCCCAACTCAAGTCCCAGCGATGGCGGGCAGGGAACCAAGATGACATGATTCAGAGTCATGTATCCTACCATTAGATGACCCCGCAGCCTTGCTCGTAAACATTAGTGAAGTGCCAGCTAGTTTAATGAAAAGCTAAATTGACGTCAATAAATTATCTAATCTGAAGTTCTAGACGCTAACCTTGGTTCTGATTTGAACGAAGGATTTGGCTTATCGCCGCACGCTTCAATGATTGCAAGCTCTAGGGGTAGTTGGGGTATCGGCGACTCGCCTAGACGCTGGCGGCGCTTGAGAAAAATGTCAATTAGTTCTTGGATTCTCTGAACAGAGGCATTGGTTATATCTTTCAATAAACGATTTTGCAGCTCGCCCAAGGTGGTTTGCGAAAAAAGATCAAGCCGCTCCCCTATTTTAGCAAGCAGCATATTTCTTAGCCAAATAATAATGTCCTGCATAAACACAGAAACTGATACCCCTTGCTCAACCAAGGTATTGGCCAAAATTAAAGCTTGGGCGGCGTCATTATTCAATATATGCTCAATTAAGGATGCCGCTTCTTTTAAGTTGGACCGTGGAATTACGAGAGACGCTTCGTCAATGGTAATTTTTTTGCCGCCCAAAGATAAGACCTGACCCAAAGCGCTCTCGGCGTCTCGAAGAGACCCTTCGGCATGTTCAGCGATGGTTACTAAAACATCCTCATCAACAGCTACGCCTTCGGCCTGAATTATAGAGCGCAAACGGCGGCGGATATCATCAACCAAAATTTTTTTAAAATCAAAACGCTGACAGCGCGAAATAATAGTGGCCGGCACCTTATGAACTTCAGTGGTGGCCAAAATAAAAATAACGTGAAGCGGCGGTTCCTCCAAAATTTTCAGCATGGCGTTGAAAGCCGCCGTGGAG
>MGEP01000054.1:9827-11790 GCA_001791425.1 Candidatus Uhrbacteria bacterium RIFCSPLOWO2_02_FULL_48_12 | reverse complement strand
TCCAAAATGTGCTCACGCACGTGATCTACACCAGTATGCGAAGCGGCGTCTATTTCAATAATGTCAAAAGATCGTCCAGCTTGGATGCGGCCGCAAACCTCGCAGGCATTGCATGGCTCGGCTGAATCTTTTTTGCGTTTTTGACAATTGACCGATTTTGCCAAAAGGCGCGCCGCCGTAGTTTTGCCAATACCCCGAGGACCGACAAACAGATAAGCATGAGCGATTTGGCTGCGGACAATTTCATGCTCTAACGTTGTTTTAATGTGATTTTGGCCTGTGATTTCAGACCATGTTTGGGGACGGTATTTTTGGTATAGGGCGGTTGGCACAAATTTAGCTACTATGGTAAAGCCCCCTTATCTTATAAGAAAGTTGGCTAAATGTCCAAAAATGGGAAGCCCGGCATCAGAAAAATATATGATGCCGGGCTAGAGAGGGTCTGGGGTATTTACCGCATTTGCGGCACTGCTCCGTGTCTTTGGGACACGCTTTAGGTGGAGCAGAACCCCTCTCCTCTCTTGGCGATCTTTTAGACCGACGCGCCGAAGCGCGGGACCGATGGTCTTATAAAGAAAGCCATAATAAACATAGCACACTCATCAAAATCGTCAAGGGTACAAAAACACAAATGACATAAGCGCCAATAGTGGGGCTCAGCCATTTTAAAGGATTAAAAAATTCTATATCAAATCGTCGGAGGAGACTGAATTATTTGAAGGAAAGCTTGGCATTGCTTCTGGTTCCAACGAACGAGTCTCGTTGGATTGGTCAGCTGATTTCATAATATTTTCTACGGCCGCCCATTTGCTCTCACCGTTTTCCGGCACTAAGATAATCACCTCATCGCCCTCATGCCCTTTAAAATAAGTTACGCTCGCTGTTAAAACACGATAGAGGCGATCATGAACCTTGACAGAATATTCGTGCCCGGCCTGATTGCGTATTAAGACGCCTCGCAAACGACGGCGAGCAATGGGTCCAATTTGTTTATAAACGAAGGCTCCTTTGGCAGTGATAGTCAGCTTCAAAAGATCACCCTCTATCAATTTAGATTTAGAAGCGTAATTGGCCGGCACAGAATAATGCTTGCCGTCTGGACCAATCATTTGTTGTCCGTCAAAAACGCCCTCAATTGTCCGCGAATCGTCAATACCAGCATCGGCTGATTCAATTGTTCTTGTGATCTTGGGCAGAGGCAATGATACTGTTGTTTGGATAAGCTGACGCGCCTGAACAAGCATATTTTCCGCTTGGGTCACGAGTTCCATAGCCAGAGCCAGCTTGGCGCTGGCCGCCTTGGCTGATATCTCGTTGTCAGCACCAGTATTACTTGCTGATTCGTCCTTTAAATTCGTGTTTTCTGAAATGTTTGTTTCCTCATTGTTTTGTGTTTTTTGGCTAACCATACGTTTTTTGTTTAAATTTTTTAGTTAAGAAATTACGCCAAAGCAGTATAAAACAAATTGCCGACTAAGTCCAGCCATTGCTCCGTCTGGCGAGGTGACTATAAATGGCTTTCCGTTGACACGATGGGCGGACTGTTAACCTCGCCCAAATTGCTTCGTTCTAAAATTTCGGCCTCAACTATATTTCTATCGCGTCCATACTTCAAGCGCGACAACTGTTTTAGCAAGGCCGCTCGTTCGCGCCGGCCAATTGTCGGCGGCAAAGTATCTATGTCAAAAGGACGCTGGACAGAATTATTAACCAATAGACGAACATAGGCGTGATAGCGATCAATATTTACCAGATCATATTCATTAAAAACCGGATCAAACTGTTTGGCTATAATTTCAGCGTCTTCCACGCCAATACGAAAGGAAACTATAGTACCTACGTTTCCCAGCACTGCGTCTCGGATTTTGGTGTCCTGTCCTTGAACCAGCTGACCCAAGTACTGATGAGCCATGACTAAGTTTAGACGATACTTTCTTGCCTCGGAAAGAATGGTGGCAATGGA
>MGEP01000054.1:6130-9789 GCA_001791425.1 Candidatus Uhrbacteria bacterium RIFCSPLOWO2_02_FULL_48_12 | reverse complement strand
AAAAATCTCTAATTTCGCTGGCCGGGCGGTCGGCCCGCCCAAAAGCGGCCATTTGTAATTTGCTGACGATAATCAAGCCAAGAAGATTGCTGTTAATCTCACCGACCTTGCCCTTTGACAAATTAACCAGTAAAATTTTCCCTTCATCCATGATCTGGCGAATATTGAAGCCGGAAACCGGCTGGCCAATGATGTTGCGCATCATGGCATTTTCTACAAATCGGCCGACTTTTGATATCAAGTAACCAAGCATCTCTGATTTGTGAAAATCAGTGGTCTTGGCCATTTCCTTTTCCCAAAAAGCTCTCACTACCGGATCAGTCAGTTTGGACACTTTATATTTCTGAAAGGCCGGATCGGTAAACATACGTGGAATCTCGGCAATGGTGCCCGGATATTCTTTGTCGGCCATCAGGGTCAACATAGCATTTCTCATGTTGTGTTCAAACATCGGCCCGATCATTGATGGGTCAGTTACTAATTTATAGAAAATAGCAATCATTTCTTGGGTCACAAAATCCATCTCCGCGTCTGTCTTGGCTTCGAGCATGTTAAGCCCGATTGGTCGTTCGGTGTCTGACGGATCAAAATAAATCACATCTTCGGCGCGCTCTTTGGGCACGCATTCTAGAATGTCATCAACCGTTGAACCATGCGGATCAACCACACACACGCCGTGACCAGCGGCAATGTCTTGCTTGGCCATTTCTTCCATCAAGACTGATTTTCCAGAACCGGTGGTGCCGATAATATAGACGTGCCGACGACGATCATCCGGCGCAATTTTAACCATTTTCGTTACGCCGCGGTAAGTATTTCTGCCCAGCACAGCGCCTTCTTCTGATAAATTAATGGGGGCTGGCGCTTTTTTAGCTCGTAGCCATCTAATGTTGGGAGTTTCAGTTTTGGGCAGGGGGAAATGGAACAAACTAGCCAGCTCTTCGGTATTCAGCAAGACTCTCTGTCGCCATGAATAATGACGATAAATAAAATCCTGCATAAGCCGTTGCTGGTGGCGCGGCCGTTGAATCGTAAAACCGTTGCCAAACTGATAAAGATTATATTGATTGAAGCTGTTTAAAATGTTGCTCAAGTTTTGCTCGGCTTCCGGCGTTGTGGCGGCCGCCACGATGACTCTAATATTGACGTCCATGCCGGCCTTGCTTATTTTTTCTTCCAAGCGTTTGGCCATTTCTTGTTCCATGCTGGTTAATTGATGCGGCTTTGTCGTTTCTTCTTCTTTCTTTTTTGCAGGCTTAGCGGTCAGAGTTTTAATCATCGCCCACCATCCTCTGACAAATACGTTAGGGTGCCCCAGACGCAGGGCTTCCAGCGGCGTTTTGCCTTGATGCATTTCGGAAGCGACTTTTTTGCCATACCAGTGCCAGCGGCGCTTGGCCGAGCGCACAATAAATTGAATGGCCGCGCCATTTTGCCCAAGACGGCTCATGGCATTGGTGATTGTCGTCATCGGGTCAGATTCAATCTCGCGATAAGTTTTAATTGGAAAAATATAGGGCCGTTTAAATTTCATGACCGCGCCCACCGCCGCGCCGCGCGGTACAAACATATTATAGTCATGCACTTCTTCAATTTGCGCTTCGGGGTACTGGGCCTCTATTTGCTGTTCAATATAACGCTGTAAATGCTTGGGCACAGCCACGTAAAAAGTAATGAGCCCCTTGCTCGCCACAATTTCTAAAGCCAGATGATCCTGCCTCCCCAAAAAAGTGGCCCCGATGCCGCGCTCGGCGCGCCGGCCGCCAATAGCCGCAAACAGTGTCTCCGCCACGGAAATGTCTTCGCGCACTGCCTCCTGTGTTTCTTGCCGCTCTTTTTCTTTGGCGCTGTCTTTGGGTACGGTAACCAGCAAAATAACCTTATCAAAAGCCGTTTGCAGACGTTGATAAATGCGTTTATACAAAATCCAAATGCCAAAAATGAATAAACAAGCAACAACAAACAACGATAACAGCCAAGGAGCCAAATAAATAATTAACTGCACCGTTGGAGTGAATAAACCACCCGGGATTGATGGCGGCGGCGGAACAATAGCATTAAGCATGAAAAATAATTCTAGCGGAATTTCAAAAGTTTATCAGTTTTAATTTTTGCCTCCTGTTCAATAAAAAATTTGCTTACTCCGGGCAGGAGTTTCAGCCACTCCACAATTAAGTTGAAAATCTCCTGCACGCGAACCACTGTTTCTCCCAAAAGTAGGCGAATTTTTGAGGCGGTTTCTTCGCCCCCATGCTTAAAAATCATACGCTCTGGCTCTGAAAGTTCCCAATAAAGCCCCTCAAGATCTTCGGCTAAAACATCTTCAATTTCTTTTTCTAATTGGCTTTTGGCAGGTACTGATACTGGCGCTGTTGTTAGAGCATCGCCAGCTGGCAAATCAGTATCTGGCATGCGCCGCGCTGGCGCGAGTTCTGAGGCGTCAGTCGGCGGGGCTTCAACCGTCAGTTCCTGCTCTGCTCTGCGCCCCCAAGATTCAATTTCGGGAACCGTTGGCGTAATTGCTTTTTGTTCTTTGGCTGGCGTATCCATACTTAATTATTATACCACTCTATTTACCCCGTTAGAAATACGGCGCTCCGCCCCGCCGCGGCAGGGCGGTTTGCGGCGGGGGTTACCACTCGGAGCAATTCCAGCGGGGTATTGCGATCCCCGCGGGAATTTCTAACGGGATTTATTCACGCGCTTGTTTGATTTGCGGACCACTCGGCGTATCTTCAATTTCATATCCTTTGTCTTGAATCGTCTTTCTTAGACGGTCAGCGCTTGACCAATCTTTAGCCAATCTGGCCTTTTCGCGATCTTTTAATAAACTTTTGACTTCGTCGGGAATGGCCGCTTCTGGTTTGGCTTTGTCAATATCTAAACCGAGAACCGTGTCAAAGCGCAGAAGCGTATTTTTTTTCTCGGCGGCGCTGTACCGTTTTGATTTAATTAAATTCCAAACAATGGCCATTGCCTTAGGCATGTTTAAGTCATCGTTAATAGCGGTCTGAAATCTTTTTTCTATCAAAGCAACGCCGCGCCGCGCCGGAGAAGGCAAGGCGCGCGAAAGCTCGCGCAAACGCACCAGGCCTTTGGCGGCGGCCTTGAGATTGTTCATATCAAAATATAATTTGGCGCGATAGTGGGCGGTTAAACAAAGGTAGCGAAAAGCTAGTGGATCAATACCATCCTTCACTAGCTGGTCCATAGTGACTAGATTGTTTAACGATTTGCCCATCCGAACCTCTTTGCCCGGCTTACCCAAAACCATAAACTCGCCATGCAGCCAATAGCGAGCCAAGGATTTACCGTACGCCCCTTCAGCTTGAGCAATCTCGTTGGTATGGTGCGGATGAATCAAATCAACCCCGCCAGTATGGATATCAAATGGCTGCCCAAGATACTTTCGCGACATTGCTGTGCATTCAATGTGCCAGCCAGGAAAACCATCGCCCCAAGGAGAAGGCCATCGCATAATATGCTTATCGTGCGCTCCGACGGTTTTAAACCACAAGGCGAAATCTGTCGGGTTGCGCTTTTTGGCATCATATGGAACTCGGGCGCCGGCTTTTAGACCAGTCACAGCGAGGCGCGCTAGCTGACCGTAATTTTTAATTTGAGCGGTATCTAAATAGATAACCTCCGGCGTGTCATAA
>MGEP01000054.1:5025-6102 GCA_001791425.1 Candidatus Uhrbacteria bacterium RIFCSPLOWO2_02_FULL_48_12 | reverse complement strand
TCAAAGCAATCTGCTCTTTAATGTGATTAGTGGCTTTAACAAATTTAATAGGCGGCAAAATGTTCAGCCGAGCGATATCATGTTCAAATGCGTTAGTGTAGAACGCGGCTATTTCCCAAATACTTTTTCCTTCCCGTTTGGCCCCTGCTTGCATTTTATCCTCACCGCTATCTGTCGCTTCCTCCGTTAAATGACCAACATCAGTAATATTCATTATGTGCTTAACTTTATAACCATTAAAAACCAGAACACGTTTTAGAACATCAGAAAAAATATAAGTCCTTAAATTGCCAACGTGCGCGTAGTTATAAACCGTTGGGCCGCATGAATATATCCGCACGAGTTTTCCCCGACGCGGTTTAAAAATTTCCTTTTTGCGGCTCATGGTGTTAAATAACCTCAAAGGCATAGGCGTAAATATATGAATAAGCTAAGGCGGCGCATCAACCATAAGCAGAAGCGATTAATGGAGATTTGGTATCAGTCACCATTAAGTAAGGCCAACCATGGCCAGAATTGGCAAGGTTATCCAGAGGAAACGGCCAAATTCGCTGGTAAAAACATATTGGGTGGCGGGCGAAAGATGATTAATGATGTCTGCCGGCAAAAACGACAAAATAATGCTTACCAAAAGTCCGGTATGCAAAACGCTAAAGAGTAAAACTTGCCACCATTGGCCGGGGGGGCTGTTGCGAGCGAGCGAGTGGAGAATAGCGCTTCTTGAAAGAAAGAAAAACAGAGCTAAGAATATACCGAGAAAAGCGGATATTTTAAAAGCGAAAAGCGAAGTGGCAATATTGATTTCTGGGTTTAAATTTTTTATGAAGGGAGCGTAATTGACCACCGCCAAAGACATGTAAAGCGACACCAGAACAACGATGACTCTGTCGCGGCCTAATGAGAAGCCGTATAAAAATGCGGCCACAAAGAAAAAAAGGACAATAAACATGTCCCATGTCGGTACGGCCCAGTTGATATTCAGAATAGACATAAATGTGATAAATATTATACCACATTTGTTATGCCCGCGTAAAACCGTGCACTTATTACGTTTCTGTCGGCAGGTGAAGCTCCACG
>MGEP01000054.1:1336-5013 GCA_001791425.1 Candidatus Uhrbacteria bacterium RIFCSPLOWO2_02_FULL_48_12 | reverse complement strand
CCACGGCTTTACAGCCGTGGCTTCTTGCCGAACGGGGTTCCGTGGAGCGGAACCCCGCACCGTCCCGCCACTGCGGGACTGGTGCGTGGGTAAAAATTACCCAGTTTCCATTTCGCGCAGAAGTTCCCTTTGCCGCTTGCTTAATCTTGTTGGTGTCACTACCACAACTTCAATATAATGATCGCCGCGGCCGCGGCCTTTGAGATGGGGTACACCCTTGTCAGTCAAGCGCAAAACTTTTCCTGATTGCGTTCCTTCAGGAATAGTCAATCGAACAGTGCCATCTAGAGTATCTATTTCTTTTGTTGTACCCAGAGCCGCCTCGGCAAATGATATTTTCAATTTTGTCCAGATGTCATCCTTGCGGCGTTCGAATTTTTCGTCCGCTTGAACGCGAACCTTGATGTATAGATCGCCTGATTTAGCGCCAAGGCGTCCAGCTTCGCCCTGTCCGGAAAGTTGAATGACCTCACTGTCGTTTATGCCAGCGGGAATATCTATTTTCAGCGCGACTGTTTCTTTGACAACGCTGGTGCCGGCGCAAGCCCCGCATGCTTTTTCCGCCCGGCTGCCCTGGCCGCCGCAGGCAGAGCAGGCGCGTACGCTTCGAAATTGTCCAAAAATAGTGTTCTGCACTGACTCAATTTGTCCTTGCCCATTACAGGTGGAGCAGGTTATAATTTTACTTTTTGGATCAGCGCCCGTACTCTTGCAATTTGCGCAAGTTACTGTTTTATAAAGAGAGATTTCTTTTCTTGCGCCAAAAACCGCTTCACGAAAATTTATGGTCAGAGAAACTTCTATGTCACGTCCGGCTACGCCGCGCGCGCGCGTTCCTTGGCGAGCGCGCCCAAATCCAAAAGCACCGCTAAATAAATCTTCTAGGTCCTCAAAATCAATATTGACGTTTCCTGTCTGTCCAAATCCAAAGTCCCCAAAACCGCCAAACCCCGCGCCGTTTCTGCGCGCGTCTTCAAATGTCGTTCCGAATTGATCAAATTGCTTGCGCTTCTCTGGATCAGAGAGAATCTGATAGGCCTCATTTATCTCTTTGAATTTTTTTTCGCTGTGTTCTTTCTTTTTGGCATCATGTCCGGCCTTGTCCGGATGAAATTCATGCGCCAGTTTCCGATAAGCTTTTTTTATCTCATCGGTTGAAGCGTTTTTGGAAACGCCAAGAATAGCATAATAATCTTTAGCCACATGGTTAGGAGTTAGCTTTTTAGCTTATTAGCTGATTAGCTTTTTTCGGGTACACATCTAATAAGTTAATGCCTAGCGCCTAATTCCTAGCTGTGGAATCCGATTTCTTCACCCGGCGCGTCAACTGCCTTAATCTTGCCAAAGGCCTCTTCGTAGCGCTTAAGATTTTCCGCGAGCGCATTAACCATGCGCTTTAAGTGGCCGGGGCTGACAATAATGCGGGCGTTAAGCACTCCCAAATTTTGAAACGGATAGATATTCATAAAATCCAGAATAAATTCTTCTTGCAGGTGCGCAACTTGCATTATGTTTGAATAGTGTCCTTGCAGGGCCGCATCGGTGGCCTTAATTTGAATTTGCTGGGGTTGTTGATTTGTCATAAATAAAAGTTAACAAGGCGGACAAATATTGCCGCGCTTTAAAAATAATTATTTTGGCGTATCTCCATCTTTGGTCTCATCATCTTTTTTTACTTCTTCATAATTGGCATCGGTTACCGTTGAATCACCAGTCTTCTTGGCAGACGATTCCTCCGCCTGCTTGGCGGCTTCGGCCGCCTTGTATAGATCGGCTCCTACTCTTTGAATTACTTTACCAAGATCATCAAAACTCTTTTTAATTTCTTCTATATTATTACCATCTTTGACTTTTTTTAGAGCGTCAACTTTTTCCTGCACTTCGGCCCTTACGCTCGCGGCCACTTTATTGCCTGCCTCGCTCAATGTTTTTTCGGTGGAATAAATTAGAGAGTCGGCGTTATTTTTGAGCTCCACGAGCTCCTTTTTCTTTTTATCTTCATCGGCATGCAACTCAGCGTCTTTTTTCATTTTTTCAACCTCATCTTTTGATAAACCAGATGAAGCAGTGATAGTGATTTTTTGTTCTTTGCCGGTTGCTTTATCAACGGCCTTAACATTCAGGATGCCGTTGGCGTCAATGTCAAAACTCACTTCAATTTGCGGAGTGCCGCGCGGCGCCGGCGGTATGCCTGACAGAATAAATCGGCCAAGCGATTTGCTATCCGTAGCCATATCGCGCTCTCCCTGCAAGACATGAATCTCTACCGAGGTTTGACTATCGGCCGCCGTGGAAAAAATTTGCGATTTAGATGTCGGAATTGTGGTGTTGCGTTCAATAAGCTTGGTCATAATACCCCCCAAAGTTTCAATGCCCAAGGAAAGCCGCGTCACGTCAAGCAGCAGCACGTCTTTTACCTCTCCCTGCAAGACGCCAGCTTGTACGGCGGCGCCAACGGCCACCACCTCGTCAGGATTGACGCCCAGATGCGGCTTTTTGCCAAAAAATTTTTCTACCGCGGCCACCACCATTGGCATGCGCGTCATGCCGCCGACCATTACTACTTCGTTGATATCTCCAGTTTTGAGTTTGGCGTCATCAAGCGCTTTTTGGCACGGCACAAGTGTTTTTTCCACAAAATCGTGGACCAATTCTTCTAACTTAGCTCGTGTCATTTTCAGGGTAAGATGTTTTGGTCCAGAGGCGTCAGAGGTGATAAATGGCTGATTGATTTCGGTTTCCGTGGTGCTAGAGAGTTCAATTTTGGCTTTTTCCGCGGCCTCTTTGATTCTTTGCAGAGCCAGCCGATCTTTGCTTAAATCAATGCCCTGATCCTTTTTGAATTCAGAAATTATCCATTCAATGATTCGCTGATCAAAATCATCGCCGCCCAAATGCGTATCGCCATTGGTGGCCTTGACTTCCACCGTGTCATCGCCAACCTCCAAAACAGACACATCAAAAGTGCCGCCGCCCAAATCATAAACAACAATTTTTTCGTCTTTCTTTTTATTGAAGCCATAAGCCAAAGCCGCGGCCGTTGGCTCATTGATAATTCGCAAAACCTTTAGACCAGCTATCTCACCAGCGTCTTTAGTGGCTTGCCTTTGGGCATCGTCAAAATAGGCGGGCACGGTGATAACCGCTTCGGTAATTTTTCCTCCTAATTTATCTTCCGCGTCGGCCTTGAGTTTTTGGAGAATCATCGCTGAAATTTCTTGGGGCGTATATTCTTTGCCAGCCATAACCACTTTCACTCCCTCTCCGGCCTTGACTATTTTATATGGCATCAGTTTCAAATCGCGCTGAACTTCAGCGTCGTCAAAGCGCCGTCCGATTAAGCGCTTAACTGAAAAAATCGTGTTGTCGGGGTTAGTGACGGCCTGACGCTTAGCCACTTGGCCAACCAAACGATCTCCGCTTTTGGAGATGGAGACAATTGATGGTGTGGTGCGGTTGCCCTCGCGGTTTTCTAAAACCTTGGGCTCGCCGCCCTCCATGACGGCCATGCAGGAATTAGTAGTTCCTAGGTCTATTCCAATTATTTTTGGCATAAATTTATAATTATTTACCCCCCTTTATTTAGTTAAATAAATAAGCAGCTAATTTACTTATCACTGCCAACGGCCTGATCCTTGGCGCTATTAGTATCTTCCCCAACAACCACTCTGGCCGGA
>MGEP01000054.1:0-1209 GCA_001791425.1 Candidatus Uhrbacteria bacterium RIFCSPLOWO2_02_FULL_48_12 | reverse complement strand
ATATTCATAGCTTGCTTCAGATGATCATAAATGGGCAGAATTTCAGCCAGCAAAATTTTTTTTGCCTCAACCATAAATTGCGTCTGCTTTTTTTCCCATTCCTTTTTCAGATTTTGGTAATCGGCGCGGGCTCTTTGCCAGCCAGCAAAATTTTCTTCTGCCTGCCGCTCCAATTCTTTGACCTTTTCTTCTAAATTCTCCGAAGGATTGGCTGACAAGTTGTTGTTCAAGACATTACTCATATTAATTTTATTTCATTATAAAACCCCGCACGCCATCGTGAACATATTTAATGCGAGCAATGTTCAGGTCGTAATCCATTCTCGTTGGTCCAAGCAGTCCAAATATGCCAAAATCATCTCCGGCCGCGCGATAACGTGTGACGATAGCGCTGCACTGACTCCCAAAATTATGTTTCTTTCCAATAAATACTTGCACATTGTCCGGCACAGAGTCATAAACATCGGCTATGGCTTCGTCCAGCCGATCAATGATGGCGCTCACGCTGTAAACTTGCTCATGATCAATAAATTCTGGCTGGCCAAAAAGATTGGCGAGCCCGGTATAGTAAACGTCGTGCTTGCCAAAAGCAAAAAAAACGCTTTCGGTAGAAAACGAGGCAACGATTTTCGCGGTAAACTTTAGAATGTCGCGTGCTTGCTCATGAAGGGCCCAAACCTGTCGTAAGGCCTTTTCTTCTTGGCGCGGCATATCAACCTCACGCAAAAAATTATCAACATAATATTGGTAGGCCCTTTCTGTGGGGACGCGTCCGGCAGAAGTATGCGGCTGACGGATAAAGCCGCTGTTTTCAAGGTCAGCCATATAATTTCTAATTGTGGCCGAACTTGCCGCAATATTATAGCGCTCGGCCACAGCCATTGAACCGACTGGTTCGGCTGTTCTAATATATTCGCGGATAATAGCTTCCAATACGCTGGATTGTCTTTCTTCGAGGTGTTGCATACTTTTCTATTTAGCACTCTCGTACTATGAGTGCTAAATAGCAGTATAACAGCCAAAATATGGCTGTCAAGCCCCCGCAAACTGAATAAATTAAAGAGGCGGGGACTACTGCTAGTCTCCGCCTCAATGCTCTGAATTACGAAACCCCACTTTCGCGCCATGGCCACTTTGAAAATATGGTATAATAAAAGCACCCCTTAGTAAGGGGTTTTTGTTTGAGTCATGACTTAAGACAACAGTTAT
>MGEP01000053.1:8524-9645 GCA_001791425.1 Candidatus Uhrbacteria bacterium RIFCSPLOWO2_02_FULL_48_12 | reverse complement strand
ATAATCCACATAATCATCGCCGGGCACCAAATTCGCCGCGCCAAAGTCCTCAAATAGTACGCCTTGTTTTGTTAGATATCGTTTCAAAGACTCCTTCAGGCCAAAGCCGCGATGATCAGCACCGAGATAAAGCATAGCATGAAGAATATGGAATATAGAATATTGAATACGAGGAGTTTGAATATTGATATTATAGCACAAAGTGCAAAAATGCCCCATTCAATAGAATCAATCGCGGTATTCCACGCGCCATCATCCTACGACCAACTTCCAAAATAAAAACTCTTGCATATGAAAAGGCCCGAGGTACGAGAATCATAACGAAAATCCAAGTACCTCGGGCCATCGGTGCCCCGCTATCAATCGCCAACTATGTTGCGTCCTTCCATGGCTTTAGTGAGCCCGCTACATTCTTGAATGCAGTCGAGGCAGTACGCAAGAGACCGTATTTTGAAGTCAAATGCGTCCCTATACGCCACCACGACGTAATGCTCACCGGGCACAATTTTGCTCCTGCAGAGTGAACACGGACGACTACCTCTTCGTCGCTGCACAAGCATAGCCGGTATTCTCTTTCTTGTCTGACCAGCGAGCTTAAGTATGACCACCTTCTGATGTAGCATTTTTTTCGTACGCGCCATGTTGTTACCCTCCCTCGTTATTTCACCGTACCTCACCTCACTGCGATGCAGCGTTCGTACGGACGTTGGCACGACGTGATTTTCAAAGACCTCCGGCCTTGCGCTCCGCGTCGTGCTTGCGGAGCGACATACCCTTGTACCACATCCATCCAAGTCGGTCAACCCCCTCCACCACTCCCAACAGACAAATTCGTCATATCTACAAAATTTGACGATCGTCAAATTTTGACTATATACGGCATACGTCTTATGGGTTAAAGCTTACGGCTGAAACAACTTCTTCACCTCCTCCCAAAATTCCGGATGGCCATGTTGCTTCATCCAATACCACCACATACACATATACTCGTCCCCCGACCCCCAGCTTCGAGGGCCCCTCGGCCCTCGACAAACCCGCCACGGGGGACGAGCAGTGGCGGCGTTTATTCAGCCATTAACTTCTTGGCCTCGTTCCAGAATTCAGGTCTTCCATGTTGCTTC
>MGEP01000053.1:8181-8442 GCA_001791425.1 Candidatus Uhrbacteria bacterium RIFCSPLOWO2_02_FULL_48_12 | reverse complement strand
GGCCAAAATCCATTGATCTAAATTGCTCATCCAGCGAAACCTCTGCGAGCGGCTTGCCCGGCGGCCAGGGCTCGGCCTGCAATTCAGTAATGATGACTTGGGGCAACGATAGCCCCCAGAAACGCGCTTTTAATCTGTACAAGCCGGCCGGCAGAGGATAAAAACCATAACCATAATATGGATTCCAAGTAGCCCGATACATGGTCGTGCCAAAGCGATCGGCAAAGCGGGCGGCGCGTCGCCAGGTGGAAAGCTCGCCCG
>MGEP01000053.1:8004-8103 GCA_001791425.1 Candidatus Uhrbacteria bacterium RIFCSPLOWO2_02_FULL_48_12 | reverse complement strand
TAGGGCACTGCCCAAACCAGCCGACGAACGGTTCATTTTCCAACTGCCAAGCAACGACTGACGGACGATGACGATATCGCTCCACCGCTAAACCGAGCA
>MGEP01000053.1:3981-7955 GCA_001791425.1 Candidatus Uhrbacteria bacterium RIFCSPLOWO2_02_FULL_48_12 | reverse complement strand
CTCGGGCATAAAGCACTCGGGCCAGCGCGGCAGTTTGCGGCCAACGGCCAAAAGCACGTTTACGCCGCGCCGCTCGGCCTCGTCTATCTGCCAATCAATTTGCGCAAAATCAAACTGTCCAGGCGCGGGCTCAATAACATCCCAATAGGCGGCTAGCCGCAGCCTCTTTACTCCCAAATCATCAAGAATGGCCAAATAAGTTTCGTCATTATTGAGTTTGAGTTCCGCCGTTTGCTTGGACGAGAAACTCACGCCATAAACCTGATCAATAATGGGCGCTGGTCGGCCAAGATAAAGCGCCCAAATAATTACCGCCGTCAAAAAAGCAGCCGCGGCAATGAGTATCGTCGTCATATTAATTCGTCCGTGAAGCATAAATTAAGCCACGAGCACTAGCCCCGCTGCCAATATCAAAATGGCAATTGTTTTTTGGACGATGACGGAAGGAGACAGCGATTCCTTAATTAGCCGCGGCGCAAAACTTGAAATCATGAGAATCAGCAAAAACAAAAAAGCGTATTGCACCCCTTGAAGAGCATTCACAATCGCCACTCGCGGCGCAAGCTTGGTCCCCCAAGCCAAAAGGAGAAACCCCAAGGAGCCCATGGCCTGCCCGATAAAAAATAAAACATTGGGGCGCTCCGCTGGTTGGCTGGCGCCGGCTGAATGAAATATACTGCTCCG
The DNA here is from genome assembly GCA_001791425.1 of Candidatus Uhrbacteria bacterium RIFCSPLOWO2_02_FULL_48_12. Classification (GTDB taxonomy): domain Bacteria; phylum Patescibacteriota; class Patescibacteriia; order GWA2-46-9; family GWA2-46-9; genus GWA2-46-9. Next base: position 7,271 of record MGEP01000053.1, on the reverse strand, counting down.
CACCGGAGAATAAAAAGCCAGCGGCAAAACAGAAAGAAAAGCGAATGAGCGAGTCCACAAAAATCCATTAATAAAATCCGTACCGATAAAAACGGCTTTGAGCATAGTGGAAGAAAGAGCGAATAACCCAGCGGCCGCAACAATAAGCAGGGCCAATGATTTCGTGATGGCCGTTGGGGCAAAAGATGGTTCATAAGAAATGAGAAAAGCGCCCACGATAAGCAGAATAATTCCATACCATTCAGAGCCCCACAGCCATTCGCCCAAAAATATGGAGGCAAAAATTAGAGTCCAAATGGGAATAAGAGCGCCAAACAAGGGCACCACGCGCGTTGTCTCGCCTTTCTGCAAGGCCGTAAAAAAACACAGGAGAGCGGCCATAAAAGTGACGCCGGAAACAGCGCTCTGCACTATGACATGCGCGGAAGGAACACTAAATTTGCCAAACGGCAGGAGAGCAAAGGCCAATATCCCCAAAACGCCAATATAAAAAACGTACACCGTCGGGTGGCGTAAGGTTTTTTGCAAAAGGATTTTATCTATGACGAACGCGCCGGCGTTGCTTAAATGGCCGGCCAGAACAACCATGAGCCAAGGCATAATGAAAATGGCGAAATATTATTTTGTTTTATTATAGCAAAAAGCGTGCCATCTAGCACGCGATAAAAAATTTAATGACGGACAATCACTATTGTGGAGGGGCGCCGGGAGTGGCCCCGGCAGAAACGTTTCTTTCTTCCTTGCCGCCAAAAGCGTAAAGATAAAGGATTTCTAAAATGCCAACGGTATTAACAATAAACAGGGCGACAAACCAATACACCTCGCCGCGGCGGGCGGCGTGCCACAAAGCGATTCCCTTCCAAGCCAAGGACCAAACCAAAAGCGGAAAAAACCAATAGAACGCGAAGGGCATAGCCCAGGGCGTCATCATTGAAGAGCCAATACTTTGCCACATATATCCACAGTATAAGCACCGCCTATTAAAATTAACCATGTCGCTAGCCGCCCGCCGGCTCAACCTCCAGTGCCCCGCGCGTATAAACATTGTGCGGATTCCAAAGCATCCAGCCGGACTCAAAACCAGCTTCTTTTACGGCTTTTATCTCTTCTTTCACCATGGCAGAGGTGTAAACCGCGCCCATATTAAAATCCTGAAGCCACGGCCGCAGAATTATTTTTGATTTACCGGCCGTCTCTAATTTTTTCTTAGCTTTGTCCATCGTGCCAAAAACTACGCCGTAGGGATTGGCCGCCGGATTTTTATAGCCAAAATTGCCGGCGCGGTAGTGCGAAGGATAGACCATTGGCGCGATAGCATCAAAGTAATCAACGATGTCTATGAATTTCTGGCCGATACGTGTATCGTCTTCCACCAAAATGCTGTGCGCAAAAATATCAACCGATAAGATTAAATCTGGATGGCGCGATTTCAAATTCCGGCGCAAATGGGCGGAAAAAGAATTTATCACCTCTTCTCTTGATTTCTCTTTATGCCAGCTTGGATAAACGGCACTGCCCACTGCTCCGTCTGAAGGAAAGCGAATATAATCATAATTTAGTTCGCGAAAGCCGACGGCTACTGCTTTTTCGGAAACAGACAAAATTTCCTGCCAGACTTTTTCGCTTGAGGGGTCAAGCCAGCGATGACCGCCGCCATCGCGCCAGATATTGCCGCCGCCTGTTTTTAGGGCAAGTTCAGGGCGAGCGGTCACCAATGCTTCATTTTGAAAAACAACAATGCGGGCGATGGTGTGAATACCGTCAGCGTTTAAAGATTTAATCAAATCAACAAATTCAGGACGGGATAAAATTTCTTTTTTGCTGTCATTGACATTAATAACGATGGCGTTAAGTTCAGTGTCTTGAATTAATTTTTTCAGAGCTTCCATGCGCTTTGGCAATAGCGCCGTATTAGACGTGGCGTAAACCGCCTTAATTTCGCTAGGCGGAGTGTAGGGCGGCGGGGGCGTTGGTTCGGCTGTTATCTTTGGTGAATCTACCGCGCCCGAGCTGAAAATGGCAAACGAAAACTGCGTATCCCCATTAGACGGCCAAAAAGCTATGACATAGCCAATGAGCATTAGCCCGACAACAAATGCGGAAAGAATCCTTAACGAAAGTTCATGGCGACCCATAGGTTATGGCTCATTGTACCATGTCAACGATACAAGATGGAGGTGCTGGACAATACCGCAAAAAATCGGTATACAAAGATAGCCAGAAGTAGTTTGCGGGCAATTAGCTCCCGCCTACGCTACCTCCTACGCTAAAACTTTGGAAGGTCAAGAAAGCTACGGCGGACAAGCAGTTGGTTACCAGACAAAAGCGCTTGGCGCATTTTGACTGGCCCGCCTAAATGCGAAGCTTTTGGCGGGGAGCGTCTGCGGCATTACACCCCGTTAGATTTATGGACGCGTAGCTTAGTCTTGCCCCCACACTCATGGGGCTCGTAGCTCAGTTGGTCAGAGCATTCGGTTTACATCCGAAGGGTCAGAGGTTCAAATCCTCTCGAGCCCATGAGTGTGGGGGTGAAGTTACTCGCCCGCCATAATGCCCCGTAGGGCGGGGCTTTAGGCGGGGAGCACTTGCTTTACACGCAGGGGGTCGCCCCGCCACGGCGGGGCACACCCCCGTCCACCAAAGCTCTAACGGAGCAAGCCGAGAAGGCCTGCCCCGTACCTAGCTTTGCTCTGGTGCGGGGTCACTGGGGTTTTCCGCCCTAGGCGGATCGGCCTCGGGCCGACAAGTTCAGGCATGCCTACCAGAGAAATTTTGTGTTATAGACCAGTGTGCCTGCGGACGTTTGCTCGGTTTCAAAACCATTCCGCTTTACGCTTCAAGTGCAACCCAGTCTGGTTACAAAACTAGCCCTTTATTAAGTTTGAGAATGTGCTACTATATGTTCACTGAATGATTTTATGGCTACACCTCGCAATCAACTACTCACCGTTACTACTCTTCGCAGGGAGCTTCATGCTGCCCTAAAAGCCTACCACGAGACGGCCGGCCGAGATCTGAATGATCGGTTTGGTCACTATGAAAAACGATCTCTCAATGCCTTGTCCGATCACGAAAAACGGGAGGAAGAACGCCACAAAGAAATCATGGGTGAACTAACCAATCTAGCCACGCTGATCGACCGCAGCGACGAATTTGATTATCTGACCCGCTATCTGGCGGAACGCTTCAAGGTCCCTATTGAAGAACTCACTGGCATTGGCTTTCGCACAACCAACCGTTAGACGAACACTGTTTCAGGAGTGTGGCGGACGATGTCTGCGGAGAGTCGT
>MGEP01000053.1:1199-3933 GCA_001791425.1 Candidatus Uhrbacteria bacterium RIFCSPLOWO2_02_FULL_48_12 | reverse complement strand
ATTTTATAGTTGAAAATAGTTTTGGTCGGCAGCCGACCCGCTATATGGAGGAGGATTTTAATGCCGGACGATTACACTTTTTTCGATCTCCACGCGGCTCTTCAAGACGCCTTTGGCTGGGAAGATGCACACCTCCACCAATTTTTCACCAGCAGTCCATTTAAGAGAGAGCGGAACTATCAACAGATTGCTTTGCCTAGCCCGGAGATGGAGGATGTCCTTGATGAGCGCGAGGAAAAACTTTTTCGTTGGTTCAAAAATTCCAAGAGCGTAGTGTGGTATGAGTATGATTTCGGAGATAGTTGGATGCATGAAATTCAGCTGGAAAAGAAACTACCTCAGGAATCGAACAAGAAATATCCGTTTTTACTCGATGGCGCGCGGGCTTGCCCGCCTGAAGATTGTGGCGGATTAGGAGCATACTGTGATTTGATTCGCATTAACAATATCATCTGGCAGGGGTAAAAATAAAAAAAGCGCGAGCGTTGGCAACAAAGAAAAGGCTTGAACGATAAAGCCCGTTGAGAAATTACCAAAGGCATTGGTTAGATTCTTTTCATAGACTCGCCTGGAGGCGAGCACGAGCGCGCTAAACAACGCGAATGGAAACCATAACATGCGCCAATTTTAACATTTTTCGAGATTTTGCTCCATTAAAGGGCCAGCGTGATGCCTGACGTCAAAAATTCTTGATATAATAAAATGGGCCTGCACATTTTTTGCACCGGCCCATTTTAGCTTTCTCGGCTATGGCTCTCGATTACTCTAGAACCATGGCACATACCCTCCGGTTCTGCCCCACCAGAGCACGAGGTTAATCACCACTGGCAATGGATCAGATGATCCGCGGCGGACGCGCGCCGCGTTCTCTAACCCCTCACTGGATCCTGATTCATCCATGAGATCTGCCCAGAGAGAAGCCAACTCTCGCTCCTTATGGGTTAGCTCTCTCCACACCAATCCGCGGCGTGTCGCTTCCAGCAATCTAGCCAATGTCACCGCGATCAAAGGACGGGCGACATAAGCGTAAGTGCGTTCTGGTCTCTTGGCAACAATGTAGTTTTGTGTCGCCGGTCCAATGATCCCTGCCAGCTCAGCATAGCCTATTCCCAGCTTGGAATTATTTACGCCTACGCGTTTGGCTTTCCCTCGATCAACCAGATAGCTCACTAAGCGCTGGCTCTCCTTCGCCAGGGAAGGAAATTCTGGATGCTGGATGGTGGTAATGATTTGGTCCGCGACTGGCCCGCACTGAATGTGAATGAGCTCATGCAGCTTCTGCTGCTTTGAATCTAGAGCATTCCCCGAAAGCATTGGCTTACCTCCTTCTGGTTAACGGCTGATACAGATAATCACAATTAAAACCACCCGTCAAGGGTGGTTTTAAAGATTTTGTCTTGCAGCTAGTTAGTGCGACTTCCCGTATCTCTGCGTCAATCTGTCAACTTCTGCCCCCAATGCCCTAATAGCACTTTCCACCTCCGGGTCATCTGGATGTTCCACTATATAGGATTCAAGATCCGCCATTCTGGCAAGTAAATTGTCAACTGTTCCCCGCAGCCCTAATTGGCGTGACTCCCGATCTGCTAATTTATCTAGATTACCGTGTAATTTATCGAGGGCTTCCGCCCCTCCGATTGATGGCTCGTTGTGTATCATAAGTGATATTTTAAAATTGATTAATTAATATAAACAGTTTAGCATAAATATTATATTTACCCAATACTAATATGACGGCGTCAAAAATTCTTGATGAATTCCCGCTACTTAACACTCCAAAACTTCCATTCATGAGGTTCGTCTACTCCCCATATTCTCATGTGCAAGAAGTCATCAAGGTCGCTTATAAAATGCCCCTTCCCAAAAAGCAATGATAACATTCCTGTCCAATGATTGATATAATTGATATAAATGATGCCAATAACAATAAAGATAAGTCCGTATATCCAGTGATGCGGAGCGTTTATGCGGCCGCTATACTTATCACTAACCCTGCCTATGGCAAAGCCAAGAAAACCGCTAGATAAGATGGCCGCGATGATGATTGCATAATTCATATCAACAATTTTATGCGGTTAGGTACTTTGTTGAACGATACCGACTCAAGGTGGACTAACTGTTTAGCGAATGTCCTTTCCTATATATCCTATTTTACCTTAATATATAATTAATGTCTTTTACCCCATTAGAGAATGCCCCGCCCCCCGATGGCCATCGGGGCGGGAGGGGCAATTCCCCCATACGAGCACGGGGCCTAATGCCCCATGCGAGTTCTCTAACGGGGTTTACCCGAAAAATTGAATCATTCGTCTGCGCGCATTGCGGAGCTAACGTTAAAGGCGACGGCTACACCAATCATTGCCCCAAATGTCTCTGGAGCAAGCACGTTGATATTGCCCCCGGCGACCGCCGTGCCGCCTGTCGTGGACCAATGCGGCCCGTGGCCGCGCGATATGTTAAAGATGAATATATAATTTATCATCGTTGTGAAGGGTGTGGGTATGAAATAACAAATCGCGCCAGCCCTTCCGATTCTTCTGAACTTCTTATATCATTAACAACGAATTCGATTATCAACCAATAATCGAGGAAAGTTATCCACAGGTCTATGATGGCAAGAATTATTTGGGGTCTTCTTATTACCGGCGCCGGCGCCGCCATAGTAATTTATACCGAGTCTGTTTTCTCTTTTTTTGGATCAATTGACTGGGCGGAATCATGGATACCGTTTTAT
>MGEP01000053.1:0-1186 GCA_001791425.1 Candidatus Uhrbacteria bacterium RIFCSPLOWO2_02_FULL_48_12 | reverse complement strand
TGGGATACAAACTCTTGGGAGTGCTCCTTATCATTATTGGACTCTTGATGATGACTGGTCTTCTGGGTTCTGTCGTTATGTGGCTATTTGGCGGTTTATTCAGCGGTTTTGTGCCCTCTCTGCCGTCATCGCGATAAAAAAATTTGGTTCTTGAAATTGATACAGCGTTCAGTTTGTTCGCCTCGCACAAAAAAATCTATGGGCCAGTAGCTCAGTTGGCTAGAGCACCCGGTTTGCATCCGGGAGGTCATGGGTTCAAGTCCCATCTGGTCCAAATAATCTTGTGCCACCCCAGCCCGATGTTCAGCGCGACAGAATAATTTCAAAACATTGTTGACAACACATTTTTGTTGTATAATGTAAGTAAGTTAATCATAATTTACTGATTCGTCAATCAAAAGTGATTGAACAAAATAATTCAAGCATTCGCACAAGCAGTATCGCGTGTCTAATTGACACCAGCGAATCTTAAGGAAGGAGGTGAGCAACATGGCAAAGAAAGCAAAGAAAGCGGCGAAGAAGGGCGGCAAGAGAAAGGGACGCCGATAATTTTTAGATTGATTTTCTAAAATCATAACAACCCCGCCTCGGCGGGGTTGTTGTTTATCCCGCACCTTTTAGATTACCCAATAGTGGTCATTGTGGAGGTACATGGAAGATATATTCTTCCCGCGGTTTCAATACTCCTTCCGTGGGGGATGAAGGTGCGGGATTTAGCCAAAAAGAGTGTCCTGCTGTGCAAAATGACGCTCGCCCTCTTTAAAAATATGGACCGTGCCGAAAACTCCGTCATAACCAGGCGCAACTTCTATGGCGCCGCGGCGCATTTTATCTATGGCCAGAGCGACTTCTTTGTCAGTTGCCCCCTCGATGTCAGCCACGGGAACATGAATTAAAACATCAAATTCACTGCCCAAGCGCGGCACCAAAGACTGATAAACGGCCTCAACGCTTTTTGTGTGCTTGCCAACATTCAACACTTCGGCCAGAATTTCCCGCAAAGGTACAATGCTCTTAAATGGCACGCGATTTAATATTTTTTGATTGACCGCTCGATCGGCCAATTTGTTGACACGATTCAAAACACCAACCGTTATCAATTTTTGGCACTTTGGACATCGCCCGCCCAAACGTTCTGTTTCTTCCGGCGTTAAACGCACACTGCAAGCCGCGTGTCCGTCATAGT
>MGEP01000052.1:9921-14845 GCA_001791425.1 Candidatus Uhrbacteria bacterium RIFCSPLOWO2_02_FULL_48_12 | reverse complement strand
ACTCTTTTTTGCGAGGATTTAGTATTCACATAAAATACTAAGATAATACCCTACTCGCTCTTACTCTCTGAATTTTTAGCGGTTAACTCTGCTATTTTTTTTCTAATACCTAACTTCATCTCATCAATTACCTCTTTTGCTTTTGGATCCATATTCATATATTTCTTCCATACTTCTTTATATTTTTCTATAAACTCTCTTTTCGCCTCATCCGATTCAAAGTATCCGGCACGTTCGAGTTGTGCTATACCAGTGTCAAAATTATTAGAGATAAGAAAAATAGCCCTTTCCAACAACTTTCCAATACGTCCCATTTCTGTTTCTGGTAGAAATTGTTTTACTGTACCACGAAGAAGTTTTTCGTTCTTGAATAAAATTCCCGATACAGATAACGAATCATCATCAGTAGCGCCCGTTATGAAAGCCCCTTCCGGATGAAGCACTCTCACAATTTCTTTGCCAATCTCGTTTTCCTGATAATCATGGCGCTTATTACCAAATTCTAATCCTATGCCTGAACCACCAAACGACATCACACTTACAGATTTATCCGGAAGTCTTTTCAAAAAACCTAACGCATCTTCTGGAACAATGGCAACCGGTATCCTTTTTAAATCTGAAGGTAACTTATCGCCAGACCGAAGAAACCGGTTTCCTATCGCATGCTCCAGTCCTTGAAAGTTAAACTTTTCTACGCCAATGTAAGCCCGCGCCCCAACCATCTCTGCAATTCCAAGTCCGTAAGCAAAATCTCCCGCCCCAAGATCAACGATAACTTGGTTCCGCAGCCTGCTTAATTCCTCGGCGTGTCTATGCGCATCCCTCTCAGACAACAGTGTAGTGTAGGGGAGACTAGCATAGTCTGTGGATAGGGAACCGTAAAATTTTTTCCCCAACCGATGCTGCTGATCTAAATTTTCTCTTGCTTGTTGAAGTGTGGGCAATCCATCTAATTTAATGCCTGGCAATATCTCTTCGAGTGATCGAATTTGATTTTTCTTTAACTCTTCTTCTGAGTACTGACTGTGTCTTTCCGCTTCAAACTGTTTCTCTGCTTCATCATAATTTTCCGCCACACCTAAATCAACCTTTTTTCTCAAGGCATTTGCCTCTTCCTCCGCCTTTTCTAAACTATATTTACCACCTTCCATATATTTTATTTTAGCATTTTCTTGTTTTTTTGTAAACTTAGATTTTGAGCCGAAAAATCCGCCGTGGATTAGCACGGAGCCGAGCAGAAAAACTTTTTTAATGATTTTTAATTTTGCGCGCGCCATTTTTTAATTCTTAAAGGGAAAGGCAATTTTCTGCGAGGCAGGCCGCCGCTTTGCGGCGGCGCGGAGCGATTGGATTTTTTCAGCAATTTTCGGTAAAATAGGTTCGAGCTTTGTTGTAAATATACTTATCCGCTCGTTAAAGAGCGGATAAGCGAGGATCGCCCGAAAGGCGGCCCGCTTTTAAAGAAGAACTTTTTAAATAAAAACTATCTCGCTGAAACTGTGATCAATTTAAATAGTATTTATCCTGCAAACTTATGGTATATAATAGGATATATAGCAACTGATGGGCACTTAAGCAAAGATGGACGGCATATTGTCATAACTTCAAAGGATAGGCGTCATATCTTTGCGGTTCGTAAGGCCATGGGCATTAAGAATAAAGTAGGCCTAAAATCACGTTCCAACGAAGATCGCAAAATATACTCTTATTTACAGTTTGGAGATGTTAAATTTTATAATTACCTTCTTAAATTAGGATTCGTGCAAAATAAATCTTTGGGGTTGGGTAAAATAGCTGTGCAATCCACATATTTCGCTGATTTTGTAAGAGGGGTTATTGACGGCGGTGGCTCTATTACTTCGTGGACTCATCGAAGTAATCTACATAAACAGTGGTCATTACGAATAACTTCTGCGGCGCCAAAATTCATTAAATGGTTGCACAGGGCAATTGAATCTGCTTTTACAATTAAAGGTAAACTCTACTGTTATAAATATGAAGACAAGAAAAATAATATTTATACTTTAAAATTTGGCAAGTTAGCTAGTAAGGTAATATTGAAAAATGTGTATTACAAGAACGCATTAGCATTAAAGAGAAAAAACCTAACCAGTGTTTTGTGTTTGCAGGATAAAAATAAAATGCTAAACTACGCTAATGTAATAGGCCCGGATGCTGAAACTGGTAGACAGCCTCGACTTAAAATCGAGTGAGCGAAAGCTCATGAGGGTTCGAGTCCCTCTCCGGGCAATTAGGTTCCTAAATACTGTAGTCAATATATACATTTCGCCCCAGTCCAATAGTCCAAACTATGGGACTGGGTGAGGGGAGTTTTAATTATACTAATTCACTGCTAGACTAATCTCGCCGCAAACGAATTGCCCGTAGACGACTGGCCAAAAAATTTAGACCGCGGCGCACTTGAGCGCTTAGTTCAGAAATAATAAGCGGCGGTTCTGTTTTGGCAAATTTTTTAACAACGGTGATAGCCGCGACAGCAATCAACGCTCCGGCAAACGTATCAACAGCATAATGCTGCATGGTGTATACGGCGGCAATAAAGGTCAGGATATAAAACGGCGCCAAAAAATACACCAGAGCGGCCCAGGTCAGCGCTCCGAAGTATAATGCAATGGTGGCCCAAGCAACGTGCATGCTTGGCATGGTAGTAACAGCCATAAAATTGTCAGCCATATTCGCTTTAACTGATTTAACATGAACAAAAAAAATTTTTAGGTCATCATTGGGCCTGTATGAAAATACAGCTTCGCTAATATCAGCGGGCAATAAAACTCCGGGAACATTCTCTATATACCCCTCCAGAGGCGACAAAGAAGGAAAGAAGTACCAAAAAGGCAAACTTAAAACAATAGAAAGCAAGAAAGCCAAAAACATTTGATAAAATTTTTGACTATTTACCGCTAAAACAAATATGAACACCGCCGCCAGAACCGTCCCCAAACTTAAATATGTGGCGATGAGAACAGCTGACAACCAATCAAATAATGGCTTTAGGGCATTGGCATTGCTCTGAAACCAAAATGGAACATAAACGCCGAAAATTTCTTTGTCCGCGGCCATGAGAAAATTATCAACCGCGGCGATCTTGGCGACAGACGCCGGCGTGTCAATAATTTTCATGGCCAGGCCCACAACAACCAAGGAAAGCAGGATGAGCAAACAAAAAGAAAAGGCCGACTTGAGCAGCAACTGCTGACTAAATGGTTCTTGGGCCGCTCGCCAAAAAATCTTTTGAACAAGAAGCGTCAGAAATCTTAGAAACAGATACGATATTAAACCAAAAAAGAACAGCAGTAAAATTTCGGCCCGACCGAAATTAACGTAATAATTCAGAACGCCAAGCATGATTAGTGATGGTGCCGGCGGCTAAACGAACGATGACAAAAAATTCTCATTTTAAACTTCCAGCATCTCGCCCAAAGATAAAGGATGAAAAATAATGCTATAGCGTTCAAGTACCTTCTTTCCAAGAAGAAAGATATCGTTTTTGGGCAAGAGTTAAATCATCAATTGCTACGCCTTCGCTCGCAAGTTTCAAACGAGCAATTTCCTGATCAAGCTCGGCGGGCAAAGAATAAACCCGCGGCTTCAATATATGGCGTTTTGTCCAAAGAAATTCCGCGGCCAGCACCTGCCCGGCGAAGCTCATATCCATAACTGATGCAGGGTGCCCTTCGGCCGCGGCGAGGTTGACGAGACGGCCTTCAGCCAAAAGATAAATATTTTTTGAACCAAGATCGTATTCTTTAATCATCGGACGCAACGTTCTCACGTTCTTGGCCATTTTTCGCAGGGCTCGTTTGTTGATTTCAACATCAAAATGTCCTGACTGGGCGAGGATAACGCCACTTTTTGCCGCCTTAAGGTGCTCTGAGTCAATAACGTGTTTGTTGCCGGTTGTGGTGAGGACAATATCTGCTTTTTTGATTGCTTGCCTCAGCGGCAGAACTTCGTAACCATCCATCTTCGCTTCAAGAGCTTTAATCGGATCCACTTCGCACACGACTACCCGTGCGCCCATTCCACGAGCGCGCAAGGCCACCCCCCGGCCGCACCAGCCGTAGCCGCAAACGACAAATACTTTACCGGCGAGCAAGATGTTTGTGGCCCGCAAGATACCATCAATGGTGGATTGTCCTGTGCCGTAGCGGTTATCAAAGAGGTGTTTAGTCATGTTATCGTTGACCGCTAAAACAGGAATTTTGAGCTGTCTGTCTTTTTCCATTGCCCGGAGCCGAATCACGCCGGTCGTGGTTTCTTCGCTTGAACCGACGACGGTTTTGAGCAGGTCTTTACGTTTGCTGTGCACCAAACTAATTAGGTCTGCGCCGTCATCCATGGTTAAATTCGGCTGGGCATCCAATACCGCGTTCAAATGCGCGTAGTACGTTTTGTTATCTTCACCTTTTATGGCAAAGGTGGGGATTTCAAAATCCTTGACGAGTGAGGCGGCTACCGCGTCTTGCGTTGAAAGTGGATTGCTTGCGGCGAGCCATACTGATGCTCCAGCTTCGCGAAGAGCCAGCATAAGATTCGCGGTTTCTGCAGTAACATGAAGGCAGGCGGCCAACGTCACATTTTTTAATGGCCTAGTGCGCTTGAATTTCTTCTTTATGAGATTGAGGACGGGCATATTATCGCCCGCCCATTCAATGATTTTTTTACCGTCCCTTGCAAGTTTAAGGTTTTTAACGTCGTAGTGCATGATTGCTAGTATATAGAAAAAATTAAATTTTACAACTTAATAGCTTGGACACGTTTTGCAAGCTCTCTCGGCGAGGGGTGGTGATTTAGCGTGCCGTACTGCTCAACGGCAAAACTCGCGACGGCGTTGGCCTGACGGAGACACTCCAGAAGCGGCTTCTCGTCCACGATACCGGCAAGAAATCCTGCGCGCCAAGCA
>MGEP01000052.1:8848-9874 GCA_001791425.1 Candidatus Uhrbacteria bacterium RIFCSPLOWO2_02_FULL_48_12 | reverse complement strand
AACAACAAAGAAGTGCTTCACGTCGCGATACTGCACCCCCTTCTCTCCAAGCGTAGTGATGACCCCAATGCCCTCTTGCGCTAAGGCATTTACTGTCGTGTTTAGCAGTTGAAGAATGCGGGCGATTTCATAGTCGTTTCCCACAAGCCAGCGGCAATGAGAAACGCCAGCTTTCAAATCTCGGGGTTTAATCCAAGTGAGGGACATTCCGGGGTCATACAAATATGGTATGCGCAGTTGAATTGCCTGCCTCTGGAAGTTCAGGAACGCTTTTTCGTGTGTGGAGGAGATGACCAGTATGCATTTTTTATTCTTATATTGACCGAGGGAAATATCTTTTCCGCGGATACTAGCCCCATAGTAGAACCCCCAGATTTGATTATCTCGTTTGTCCGTTATAACTTTACCGGTCGCGGTGTAAAGTCGCTTGTCGCGGATGACATTACGAACGTCAATTCGATGCGCGCGGCAAAATTTAATAAATGTATCGCCGTCTTTCCCAACAGCGCCGAGCAGAATGACTGGTTTCTTGGTTGCGAGTTTAATGTTGTATGAAATGTTTGTAGCGGTTCCGCCGAGCTGTTTTTCGAGTCGATCAACCACAAACGATACGTTTATTTGATGAAGTTTGTCTGGCAGGAAATAATCCAAAAATTGCGACGGGAAATTCATTATTTCGTCGTAAGCGACCGAACCGGCAACGAGAATGCAGTTGTACGGTTGCTGTGACTTCATATTATGCAGTGGGGTTAGACGGCTCGGCCCGACCGAAATTAACGTAATAATTCAGAGCGCCAAACATGATTAGTGATGGTGCCGGCGGCCAAGCGAACTATGGCAAAAAATTTTCATTTTAAACTTCCAGCATCTCGCCCAAAGATAAAGGATGAAAAATAATGCTATAGCGTTCAAGATTATGCCGGCACAAATCATAAATCCTCTCCAGCGCAAAATCTTTCAACATGGCATCGTGTATGGGAATAATGGTCTTGGGTTTTAACCGCTTGGCAAATTCAAGAGAATCAA
>MGEP01000052.1:0-8834 GCA_001791425.1 Candidatus Uhrbacteria bacterium RIFCSPLOWO2_02_FULL_48_12 | reverse complement strand
GTGCCGCCCACCGGGAGAGCCAAAACCTCCAGCCGACCGGCATCGTGGACATTATAGGAATCTCCGGGATGCAAAATTGTTTCGTTGATGAGAAACCCCAAATTGTTGGGCAGAACCGCGGGCAGAGGTCCGTGCGCCGCCTCAAAAGAGCGAATCGTAAATCCCGCGACTGTTATTACCTCACCGCCGCTGACTGGTTGATACTCTAAGTTCTCTCCTTCAAGCAAGGATCCGATTTCTTCTCCGGCTAAAATTACCGGAGAGCGCATTCTGGCAATAACCCTGACCGCCTCGGGAGAATAATGGTCTTGATGATTATGAGTAATAAGAATTGCATCCACCGGCCCAATATCAGACGGCTTGATTTTGTTTTCAATAAAACAATAAGCGCCCGGGTCAATAAGCAGTTTCTTGCCCTTGTTCTCTATGAGGAGGCAGGAATGTAAATATTTTTTAATCAGCATATGGTTTATTATAATGACTAGCTTAATTATACACTATTTTTTATAAATTCCGCTCCAGCAGACACGATGTCTTTTGTCATACTCTGCGCTTCGGTGTCAACGGCGGATTTAACTCTGCTCAAATCATCTGAATCCGCTAACCGATAATGCTGAACGTAATATTTTATCGTCGGCTCGGTGCCCGAAGGCCGCACTGTTACCCGCGTACGTTCATCTTCGCTCAAGACGAAAGTCAATTGATCGCCAGTTTTGCCAATCTGATAAATTACAGGGTCTCGCAGTTCTGGTTTTAGCCGGTCAATTATCTTTACAACTCTATGCCCCCCGAGTGTTTTGGGCGGACTAAAACGCAAGCCCTTCATAATAACGGCCATACTCTCTCGCCCCGCGCGCCCCTTGAATTCTACGTTTTTTAGCGAATTATGATAATAGCCATACTCGCAGTAAATATCATCCAAATACTCTATCGCTGTTCGCCCCTCATCTTTCAATTTAGCGACTAACTCGGCCACCATCAAAGAAGCAATGGCCGCGTCTTTATCGCGCACAAATGTGCCAACAAGATAACCCAAACTTTGCTCGGCCGCGAAAATAAAATCTTTTTTATTATCAAGCTTCTCAATAATCTCCGCGATAAACTTAAAGCCAACCAGTAAATCATCTATGGCCGCCGCGCCAAAAGAACGCGCGATATCAGCGATCAGCGAAGTGGTAACATAGGTTTCAATGACTAAGCCGTTAAGCGGCAGCCGACCCTGCGCCTTAAGTTCTGACAAAATAAAATGAACAAGCGTGGCACCCACTTCGTCGCCCGTTAACTGGCGCATGGCTCTTTGGCCGGCCGTTATCTTTGAAGCCACGCCCACCCGATCAGCATCCGGATCAGAAACCAGAACGACATCGGCGTCCGACCTTGTCCCGCAGTCAATAGCCATTTCCATTACTTGCGGGTATTCAGGATTTATTAAATCACTAGGCGCGGTTGGAAAATTTTCATCTAGGGCCGCCTGCTCCGGTACAACCACAACATTAAATTTCTCCGCTTGTAAAACCGGCAGAACATTGGTGGAACCAGCGCCGTGCAGAGGGCTAAAAACAATTTTGGCAGAACGGCTTTTTGCCAAGGCCAGAACGCGAATGGCTTGCCGATACGCTTCGTCAACCGATGATTCAACTGTTTTGATTAGCCCCGATCGTTTTGCCTTAAGGAGATTAAGCCGGTGAACGACAGTTACCTGATTTACTAAATCCATAAACTTAGCGTCATGAGGCGGCACCACTTGCCCGCCGTCTGACCAATAAAATTTAAAACCATTATCGGTTCTAGGGTTGTGCGAGGCCGTAATCATTACACCGGCCGTGGTTTTTAAATAACGTACGGCAAAGGAAACTTCGGGCGTGGCGCAAAGATGATCAAACAAAAAAACTTTTATGCCATTGGCGGCAAAAACTTCGGCGGAGAGTTCAGCAAACTCGCGGGCCTGCCGACGGACTTCATAACCAACAACTACTCCTTTATCCATGGCTTCCGCTCCAAAATCTTTAATGAACTCGGATAACCCTTGCGCCGCCTCGCCAATAGTGCGGCCATTAACACGGTTCGGCCCAACTCCCAAGGGACCCCTCACGCCGCCGGTGCCGACGGTAATATGGGTGTAAAAAGCATCTTCAATTTCCGGCCATTGGCCGGCCTTAAGCAATTGTTCAATGGCTGGAACAAACTCGACCAAGAGCGGATCAGTCAGCCATTTCTCCAAATTTTTCCTAGCTTCCTGCGAAAGGCGCCCCCTCTGTGCTGATTCAAGCAAAGATGACATTACATTAAAATTACAACTTACAGTGATGTAACAATGATACCCTCTCTAATTGGCTCTGACAACGCCTTCTCGCTTCGGCTGGAAAGCGCTTTCAGCCACTCTCGCGCCCGAAAATCTTCCATAAGCACTGGCTGGCTCTTGATAATATCCACGGGATAAAGGCGGATGCGCAAACTGGCACCCTTGAATTCCAGCCCAATAGCCAGCCCTTCCTGCGTTTCTTTGGAGAAATATTGATCAAAAATAAAATTACCCAGAGAATAAAAAATCGGGCGGCCTTTATAGAGTTCAACATTCTGAACCACGTGCGGATGATGGCCGATGACAACATCAGCGCCGGCGTCAATGAATTCACGCGCCAATGTTTTCTGCCGCTGGTTGGCAATCGGTTTATACTCATCGCCCCAGTGAATGCTAACGATGGTGGTGGTGTTTGGTTCGGCCGCTACTCGTTTAATCAAGGCCACGGCTTTTTTGCTATCCATTGAGGCAAACACGTCCTGCAGGCCAATGAAGGCAAATTTTTGTCCCCCGATCTCTTTTCTTAAAACATAGTCATCGTGAATATCGTGAGGGTGCCCAAAAAAATCAATGCCCGCTTGGCGTAAATACGACTTGGTCTCTTCAAATGCCTGCGGCCCATAGTCAAAAGTGTGATTGTTAGAGAGCGAGAGAGCGCCAACGCCGGCGTTTTTTAGTTCAGCCGCGACCTCTGATTTAAAATTGAACGTCGTGGAGCCGGTGGGCGTGCGTGTATGCTTTTTCCTGATTGGCCCCTCCAAATTACCAATTGCCAGATCAGCGCTTTTAAAAAACTCATTAACTTTTCGAAAGGGATAATCTAATCCTTCTTTAATCATCCAGCCCTCAACATTACGCCCAAGCATAATATCGCCAACGGCAAAAATAATGATGCTGGGCTGGCTCTCTGCGGCGGCCATACTAGCAACTGTTCCAATGTTTGTGGGTGAGGGCTCAGATGATTCAGTTTGCACTTCACGCATCGGGGCTAAGCTCGCTACTCTTGCTAACTGTAAGTTATAAAAAATGAAAGCGGTGACAATAGCGCTTCCCGCAGACCCCAATCCTATCACTAAAAAAATTCGCCGCATACAATCAAACCTGATCGGCCCTAACCATCTTAAGCCCCACTGATTCTTTGACAACAAAATCTACGTCATTTGTATAAAACGCACATTTTTTCATTTTGCTCATTCATAATATACTAAATATTCCTCGGCTACGGGTAGCATATCAAAACAGATGAACAAGGGCAACAAAAAAGGGGTCGCTATTCGCCAACTGGCGCATGGCGACCCCGCTGAATCCTCCTTGAATTACCGCTCCCACCATTTCAAATGCCTATATTGCAGACGGCCATCTGCGTCGTACTGGTACTCCATGCGCTCTGACACAACACGAGCATTGGGATGATACTTGGCCTCGGCGAGAGCCATTTGTGAAGCTCCACGGCTTTACAGCCGTGGCTTCTTGCCGAACGGGGTTCCGTGGAGCGGAACCCCGCACCGTCCCGCCATTGTGGGGCTGGTGCGTGGGTAAATGCGGATAAATTTTTTCCTGCTCTTGATCATTCTCCCCTACCCACTTCACGACGGCTTCTACCATTCTTCTCCCTCCTTTCGTTTGTTCTGGTTCAGCGAACACCGAGCGTTGAGCCCATGTATTCAAGACCCTTCGGCTTGATAACGACCATCTTCTCATCGCTCCGCTCAATGTGTCCGGCGTAGATCGCGCTGAAGCGATTTGGATGCCCATCATGGGAAGACTTAAGTATGTTCCCAATTTTTTTAACATCAGTTTCCGGCACATACAGCGCAAACCCAGCGCCCATATTGAAGTTGGCATAGGCCTCATAGTCATCCACCGGGCCGTGCTCCTGGAGAAATTCAAAGATCGGTAACTGCTTCGGCAAACGCTCAATAATGTAGGCGAAGGATTGCGTCGCGCGCATGAGTTTGCGCCAGCCATGCCCGGTGATGTTCACCGCGTAATGGATATCTATGCCGTGATTCAAGCAGTCCTCCACAAGACCAACATAGATGTGCGTCGGATTGAGCAATGTTCCGCCGAACGTTCGCCCGTTATTGAGCTTGGTGAGATATCCATCCGGCAATTTGTCAGCGATCTTTCGCGCCATCGTGAGGCCGTTGGCGTGGATACCAGAGCTCTCAATAAGAACAATTGCGTCTCTGTGCTTGATGTTGGCTGTGATAAGCCGCTTCTTTGGCTTCACGATGCCAATGGCCGAGCCAGAGAGTACTGCGGCGTTCGGCGCAAGAATATCTTTGAGCGTCGACGTCTCGCCGCCGCCCCACGCACAGCGCGCCAAGTTGCAGGCATTCTTCCATCCTCCTATGAGATCGCAGTACCGAGTGGCATCTTTGAACCACACTGAACTGCCAACAGCGAGATGCATGGCCACTGAAATAGGAAGCGCGCCGAGCGTAATCATGTCGTTTACAATCGCGGCAACAGCATCCTGCGCGATGTGATCGTAGTACGACTTGCCGGTGAGGCGATTCATTTCATCAGCAACAAGATTTTTCGTGCCGAGGCCCTCTTCAACGTGCGCGAGATAGCTGCTTGGCGTTTCGATAAGATACGCGCTTTCGCCGCGGCTCATCTTGACTTCCGAAAAACCGAGCCGCTTGATATTCTTTGCCGTGTCTCGCGCCGTACGCTGCGCCGTGCGCTTAAACAAGTTCATCGCGTCATAGTCAACGCCCACTCCTGCATAGGTCATTTTTTCTGTCATCATCTCCCCCTTTGGCTATATAGCAGTATGGTAAGAACAAATTCAGCTAGAAAAACCTAGCCAAACATAAAGCTAGGTTAACGAAAATATGTATAAAAAGCAAGGGCAAATGGTCACGCCTTGCATCTTTGCCGCAGGCGGGGCGAGCGAGCCCCCACACCAATACATTGGTGGTGGGGGCGAGCAACAAAACGCTCCTGTTTTTGAAAAATGTCTGAATTGGTCGGGGTGCTGGGAATTGTCAGCCCACGGCTGATCCGCCCGGGGGCGGAAACCCAGTCTATCCCACACATTTTTCGGGGATGCCCCGCAAAGCGGGACGATCTCCTGCTCCTTCACCCCGTTAGAGATAATAATTTCGGGCTGCCGGGACTCGAACCCGGGACCTTCTGCTCCCAAAGCAGACGCGCTAGCCAACTGCGCTACAGCCCGACCAATCTCTAACGGGGCAAGAAGCAGGCGCGCTAGCCAACTGCGCCAATCCCCGAAAAATATGCGAGACGTACTACCGGTATACTACACCCCGACCACGGCACAGGAATAAAAAAATCTGTGCTACGGCTCGATATGTTTTTGATACTACCTTAAGAATAAAATTCTGACAACACAAAACCTCGCTTAAGGGGTTTTGTAATTGATATCCCACAATGCCGAGGGTCCCCGCTCAAGCGGGACGACGCCGGCCTCTTCGGCCCCGCAAAGCGGAGTCTACCACTGGTTAATGATTCTTGTTTCTAGCCAATCTGCCGAGGGTCCCGCTTGAGCGGGACGACGCCGGCCTCTTCGGCCCCGCAAAGCGGGGTCTACCACTGGCTAATGATTCTTGTTTCTAGCCAATCTGCCGAGGGTCAGAATCGGACTGACGACGCCTGCCTCTTCAGGGCAGCGCTCTACCACTGAGCTACCTCGGCAGATTGGCTAGAAACTTTTAAAATAAAATCTGTCAAAACCGCATCGGTATCCACGATGCCAAGTATTGGGGCTTGCCATACGGGTGTCAAAAATAGAATACTCAATAATTATAATTAAGGCAAGGTCTTGCTAACAAAAAGCATGAGGGGATGAATCAGCATTGTGCCGCTCCATCCCCTATTCGCGTAACCGCGTCCTCCTCAATTATCATTCGCTCCCCCTCACGACAGGAATGCGATCAATGAGCTTGCACACCACCACGAGAATGGAGAGAATGGCGAAAAGAAACATCCAGTCTTGGGTCTGCATCAAGCTCGTGATCGCCAACCAGGCTGTCTT
Source organism: Candidatus Uhrbacteria bacterium RIFCSPLOWO2_02_FULL_48_12 (assembly GCA_001791425.1). Taxonomy (GTDB): domain Bacteria; phylum Patescibacteriota; class Patescibacteriia; order GWA2-46-9; family GWA2-46-9; genus GWA2-46-9. The sequence goes on along the minus strand of MGEP01000052.1, from coordinate 2,526 downwards.
GATCACCGGCCACCGGTAGTAAACAACAATCGCGAGTAGGGGCAAGCTCGGATAAATGACTGGGGCGACCAGAGCCAACGTGACGTTCACGCTCTGTCTGCCAGTCCGTTTTATGATATTCATCTTTACCCTCCATTTTTATGACAAACTACCATGAGTTATCTAATTGGTCAATGAAACCCACTTGTACTTTCCAATTCTATAGAATTGGAAAGTTATCTCTATTTTCATTCTTCCGAAGCCCTGTACTCTGCTTCTCCGCCAGCTGGCGGATTCGCAGGGTTCTCCATTCGCCTTCATCCCCCGCCGTGGTGGGGGTATTCGGCGAAGGAGAATAAAAAATGGCGGCGGGATATTTCTTGTTCCCGCCGCCGCACACTGCCTCATCACTTCCCACTACCGGCCCTCCATCATATTAATAATGGTGCGGCGCACCTTGTATCCCAGCCGCTTCACGTCTCTGCGACGTGGGCCGTCAATCGCTATCTCTTCCCCTATCTCAACCCTAATAGCCGGATTCTGGCGTAACCGCAGAAGCGACCCTTTGGGCAAGGCCTCGAAAGCGCCGGAAATGGCCACCGGCACTATGGGAAGCCCCAGCTCTTGGGCAATGGCAAAAGCTCCCAGCCGAAAATCTCCTACCTGACCAGTCAGGGTGCGCGTTCCTTCTGGAAAAAATATCAAATTGCATCGCGACCACTCTGCCATTCCTTGGCGAATTGCTTTCATGTTTTGCCCGCTCGCATGATCCTGCCGGTCAACGATAATCTGGCCGCCGAAGCGCGCCGCCGGACCAATGAATGGATAGCGTAAAATTTCCTTTTTGGCGACAAGACGACCGTTGGGAATGAGCGCGATAATCATCAGAGCATCAATGGTGCTCTGATGATTAACCACAATGATATGCGGTTGCGCCCAATCCACCCGCTCGTAGCCGACTGTGCGCACCGCCAGGCCCGCCCGTTTTATAATCCAGCGCGCCCACTGCTGTTGAGCCACTCGCCAAATGTAGCGCCCGCGCCTGGATACGCTCCAGCGCTGGGGCATCCACCGAGCTGTACAATCCTGACTGTGAAGACGAAGCACCCGAATCGCTCTCCGGCCAACAATGGTCGTGCGCCAAAAAGCGGCCAAAATGATTCTTGTGTTGCGCAGTGCCAATCTTGGCGTGATGAGAAAGTGCCACAGTGTCCAGCTCGGATACTTCAAATATGAAAGTGCGTTCATGATGACCCTCCTTATCTTAAGCACCTTATCTTGTTCCGGCCAAAGAAAAATGTCAATACAGAACCGGCGTGGGGTTTACCCCGTTAGAAGCAAGGATTCTAACGGGGTTTACATAAATCATTGACTTTGTTATATTTTGTTTCGTTATCTAATGATAATATTCTCTGCTCATGGCGGGCATGTAGCTCCCCAACGACTGCGGCTTTGCCGAGTGTTGGGACAAGCAGCTGGTTACCAGACAAAAGCGCTTGGCGCATTTTGACTGGCCCGCCTAAATGCGGAGCTTTTGGCGGGGAGCGTTAGATATCTCGATATTATATGTGGTACGTGTATGTTTTATGGAATCCGGAACGTAATCGGTTTTACATTGGCTCAACCAATGACCTCCGACGACGCCTCGCGGAACACCGACGCGGCAAAACGCATTCAACATTGCGGCTAGGCAGTTTTAAGTTGGTATACTGTGAAATATGTCTTAACAAACAGGATGCTCTTGACCGGGAACGGCAGTTGAAAACTGGCTTTGGTCGTGGTTATATTAAACGCAGATTGAAAAATTATCTTAAGAGCGGCTAGCTCATAAGTATCGGATACTCGTGAAGGGCGCGTAGCTCAGCTGGTTAGAGCACTTCACTGATAATGAAGAGGTCGATGGTTCGAGTCCATCCGCGCCCACCATGAGTATCCGTAACCTTGTTGGTTACCAGATAAAAGCGCCTGGCGCATTTTGACTGGCCCGCCTAAATGCGAAGCTTTTGGCGGGGAGCGCTTCACTGATAATGAAGAGGTCGATGGTTCAAGTCCATCCGCGCCCACCAGTATTAAACTTTCAGGAATTTTGCCGACCGATTCAGCCGCCGCCAAGATTCGTATTTCGCTTTGCGAAATGCGCCGCCAAGAATTTTGTTTGCTTAAAATCATTTTATTTGGTAGTATAATAATAAGGGTAATAACCTTATATACTATAATACTACCAAAACTTTACTTATATGACAAATGGAAAAGTTATCAGCGAAAATATCAAGAAATTACGGACCAAACTTGGCTTAACGCAAGACGATTTAGCCAAGAAAGCGGATATTAAATATACAACGCTTATGAAGGTCGAAAGTGGTGCGGTTAATAAGCCAAGTGTTCAAACTATGGCAAAAATTGCCAAAGCGTTGGGCGTTTTAATAGAGGAGCTGATAAAATAATGTGGCAATGTTTTGGAAATGAAAACAAGAAAAATACTAGGTCTAGTAATTTTAACCGCCGCGATAATTGGTGCCGCAACTATATTTTTTCTCGGTAATAGCG
>MGEP01000051.1:11913-13236 GCA_001791425.1 Candidatus Uhrbacteria bacterium RIFCSPLOWO2_02_FULL_48_12 | reverse complement strand
TTTACATTAACGGCTGTTCGCTTTTTGGTTTGGCGCAAAGATTTCCACGATGCTGGTTTGTTGGGCATACCCCGTTAGAAGCCCTAGGAAAATAAAATTCTCTCGGGAATTTTATTTTCCGCGGTAATTAAAATTACTAATTGTCTAATAGATTGCTTCATGGTTTAAAGATTTATCGTTATGCTAAGCCGGACTTCTAACGGGGCATACCCACCTTTAAGACAGTCTAACTAATTTATAAGACTTTATTATCATAGCATCTTTTAAAACGCAGTCAAATAGCGGTTTTGTTTAGTCTGGCGTTGACACTCTAAACTCCCTATGGCAAGATAGCTTTGTTTTTGGCAGAGGAGGTAAATAGCTAATAAGGGGTAGTTGTTTTCATCAGACGAAGAAGGAGGGAGGCAGTCATGAAGAACGGTCAGCGCGGCCCTGTCGTAGGGGAAATCGCGATATGGGTGGCGGCTTCTTTTATGTTTGGTATTATCGTCAGTATGCTAGTACACAAAGAAAGGTTGGCACAGAAGGATGTAAGGGCTGTCAAGGATAACGCCATCGTTCTTACCACTGGCCTTTGCGCCGTTGACGGGCCGCTCGGAGCCGCTCGTTACTGCGCCGATTGGACTTGGGTACATGAGGTTCAGCCATTTTTCTATCGGTGCGGTTTGGTCGTAGTGGATAACAAGCAGTCAATACGGCATTTGCGCGTGGCTCAATTTGCCACGAAGCAGGAGGCAATGGCCGGTACTCATCCATTAAATGCCGTATCGTGCGACATGGAGAAGCGAGTGCGCGCTGATGATCCAAAGGAGTGGGGAATTTTCCCCCTTCCAACGTGGGCCAATGCAGACGATTGAGCAGTTTGGCCAGAGAGATGATGTTCGTGCGGGTCGGAATTATGAATTCCGGCCCGCCTTTTTTAGCTTAATTGGCCGAGCACTGTTTCTTGATTATGAAGTTCCTGTAGTATAGGCGTTGCGGTTTTAAATTTTTCCAATGGTATCCCTTGGGCAATCACGAATGGCCCGATGGCCGTTCGTCTAAGCACTGAAACATAACCGCCAGTTTTCAGGGCAGAGCCGATGTCGCGCGCCAAAGCCCTAATGTAGGTTCCGGAAGAGCAGTGAACCTTGAGTCGCATCCTTGGATATTCGTATTTGACTAGCTCTATATTAAAGATGGTAATGCGGTGCGATTTAATGGCAATGGCGTTGCCGCGGCGAGCTATTTTATATAGGCGTTGTCCCTCTTGTTTTTTAGCGGAAAAAGTTGGAGGAATTTGCTCTTGCTCGCCGATGAAATTTTTTAACACCCCTTCAATTT
>MGEP01000051.1:4175-11888 GCA_001791425.1 Candidatus Uhrbacteria bacterium RIFCSPLOWO2_02_FULL_48_12 | reverse complement strand
CCTCATAAGTTTTAGGCAGTCCAACCAGACGAGATAACAATTTTGTGGTTGCCCCAACGCCAATGACAAGAAGGCCGGAAGCCAGCGGATCAAGGGTGCCGGCGTGGCCAACCTTAATACCGGTCCGTCGCCCGCCCAAAGCGCGTCTTACCTCATCCACTACATCGTGTGATGTTGGGCCGACGGGTTTATCAATAAACAAAAAACCGGCGGGAGCGTAATTGACAGACATAATTTTTTTCAGTATACTTCGCTAACTCTTACTTAACAAGCAGTATAATCAAAAGTTTTAAGTTATAAGTTTTTCCGCCCGAGGCGGATCAGCCTTGGGCTGAGCCTTTTGCATTTTGAATTCATCACTATATGAATGTATCAGAATTAGCCCGCAAGCTCAATGTTTCGCCAAATTACCTTAGGGACATGCTACCCAAGATCGGTTTTGACATTGGCCGTCGCGCCATAAAAGTTGATGATCGCGTAGCTGACACCATTTTGCAAAAATGGCCGTCTTTAATGCGCGAACTTACCGATAAGGCGGCGCGCGATAAACAAGCGGCCATTGATCAAGCGATTCAAGAAGCGCCCAAAGAGGTTGAACTGCCGCCCTATTTAACAGTTCGTGAATTCTCCCAAGCCCTTCATCTCTCCCTGCCTCTTCTAATGACCGAACTTATGAAAAATGGGATTTTATCTTCAGTGAACGAACGGTTAGATTTTGATACGGCTTCAATAGTCGCGGAGGATCTGGGGGTTACGGTTCGGCGCAGTTCAGAAGCGGCCAGCGAGGCGGGGACAGTGGCCATTGAAGAAAAAATTAAAACCGCGCTGGCCGAGTCTAAAACAGTGCAGCCGCGGCCGCCGATTATTGTGGTCATGGGCCATGTTGATCACGGCAAGACAAAACTGCTTGATGCCATTCGCCATACAAATGTCGTAGAGGGCGAGGCCGGCGGCATCACTCAGCATATTGGCGCTTATCAGGTTGAAAAAAACGGAAAAATTTTAACTTTCATTGATACGCCCGGGCACGAAGCTTTTCGAGCTATGCGTTCGCGCGGCGCCAAGGTGGCTGATATTGCTATTTTGGTGGTGGCGGCCGACGACGGCATCAAGCCGCAAACCAAAGAAGCCTTGGCGATTATTCAAGGGTCTGGCCTTCCTTTTGTGGTGGCCATAAATAAAATTGATAAACCAGAAGCCGACGCGGAAAAGATTAAACAGGAGTTGGGAGCCATGAATCTTATTCCGGAAGAGTGGGGCGGCCAGACAATTATCGTGCCCTTGTCCGCCAAAACCGGCGAAGGCATTGATCATCTTCTGGAGATTTTGGTTTTGGTAGCTGAACTGCAAAAAGAAATCATTGTGGCTGATCCTTCGGCTCGCGCTTTGGGCACAGTCATTGAGGCGCATATAGACAAGGGAGAGGGGCCGGTCGCCACGCTTTTGGTGCAAAACGGCACCTTGCGCCCCGGCGATTTATTGATTCAGGAAGACACAATGATTGGCAAGGTGCGCTTGCTTAAGGATTATCGCGGCGGCGTAATTACGGCGGCGCCGCCATCAACGCCCGTGCGAATTTTAGGGCTGAAAGAAGCGCCGGAGGTTGGCGATATTCTGGAAGCCGGTGATCCGAAAGTTTCTTATAGTCTGCCCGTCAAAAAGAAACAAGTGCGTCGCGGCGCGGCTGTGGAATTAATGATTGGCGCGGAAGAGGCGAGGGCCGCCAAAATTACCATCCCCATACTTTTAAAAGCGGACGTACTCGGCTCGCTGGAGGCGATTATTGAATCCATCGCCAAAATTGAGCATCCGGAGGTGGGCGTGCAGGTGATTAACAAGGGTCTTGGCAACATTACTGATGCCGATGTTCTGCGCGCCGCGGCGAGCAACGCTCTGATTGCCGGCTTTCATGTTCAAGTAACGCGCGAGGCCGCTGATTTGGCGCAGGAGAAAGGCGTTGTGATTAAGACATTTGATGTTATTTATCATCTTTTGGACGAGCTCAAAGAACGTTTGACTGAAAAATTGACGCCGGAAATTATTCACACTGATCTTGGCCGCGGCACGGTGCTTGCTATTTTTCGCCAAGAGCCAAAATGGCAGATTGTCGGGACGCGCATTGATAGCGGCCTAATTAAAGAAACCGCCAAGGTAAAAATATTACGGCATGGCGAAGCGATGGGCGAAGGCACGGTAGAACGCCTGCAGGCCGGCAAAGAAACTATTAAGGAAGCGTCAACGGGCGCTGAATGCGGGATCCAAATTGCCGCCGACGCCAAAATTATGGCTGGCGACAGTCTTGAGTTTTATCAAGAAGAGGAACGGGTGCGCACCCTTGGCTAGAATAATGAAATATAGTTACGAAAGTACGAAACAATACGAAAGGTACGAAAATTATTCATTCTAGTGGTCGGTCGTATTTCGTATTCGTATTCATTTCGTATTTTCGTATGAAATTAGATATTTGAATTTAGAGTTTTCAATTGTTATGTCTCGACGCACAGAGCAGGTTAATTCGCTTTTGCGGGAACAAATTGGTCGATTTCTGCTTTCCAATTTTGAAACTTCACCCGGGGTGCTGGTAACCATTACCCGTGTGGCCGCCGCCCCCGACTTGCGCGAGGCCAAGGTGTATATTAGCGTCTTGCCAGAAAACACCAGAGGTAGTATTCTGGAGGGTCTCCGTAAAGCCGCCCCGGAGATACGCCGTTTGTTGTACCGCGACATGGAAACGCATGCGGTGCCCAATCTTATTTTTGCCATTGACCAAGCAGAAGTCCAGGCATCTAACGTGGAGCATTTGCTAGACTCTCTTCAGGACATAAAGTGAAGTTGCGCGGTTCAGCCAACCATGGGCAGTTTTCATTATAAAGTTCAATCATGACAGCATTTTCTCACTATCGCGGGGCCTTGGATATATTGCAGCCAGCCAAAAATCCAATCTTTATTCTTTTGCAAAGCGTTGACGCGGATGCCTTGGGTTCAGCTATGGCGCTCATATTTGCTCTTGAGCAAGACAAAGTCAAGTCAACGATTTTTTGCGTTTCACCAATACCGACTTTTTTAACATTTTTGCTGAACGGTCGGGAGATTCATAATGATATCAGTAAAATAGAATTGACTGACCACGATTTGGTGGTGGTGACTGACGCTGGGAGCATCTATCGCACTGGCATTCAATTAGAACTTGAAGGATACATGGAAAATGGCGGTCAGCTTTTAAATATTGACCATCATCACATCCATGAGCCATTTGGCACGATTAATTTAATTGATGCCACGGCGTCGGCGACCGCCGTGCTTGTTTATGATCTTTTGAAATTGGGCGGCTGGACTATTAGCGCGAACATTGCCACCGCCATTCTTGTCGGTATCATTGCCGATACTGATAATTTTTCCAATGCCGGCACGACCATTCGCGCCTTAACCATTGCCGCGGAATGTTACGCGCGGGGGGCCGAGACGCGTCAAGTCTGGCGCGGGCTTTATCGTCATCAGCCCCTTGGGGCCCTGCAGTTATGGGGTTTAATTTTTTCACGTTTACAGCGCAATGAACGCTGGGGCATTGTGGCAACTGTAATTCTTCAGGAGGATTTTGCCCGTCATGGACTAAGCGACGAGGCGCTTGACGGCTTGGCGAATTTTTTAAGTTCCTTGGCCGATGTCAACGCTACCATGGTCTTGACCGAATTACCTGACCATCAAATTAAGGGCAGTCTGCGCACCACCAAAGATAATATAGACGTATCTAAGCTTGCTGCTTGGCTGGGCGGCGGCGGCCACAAGAAAGCGGCCGGGTTTACCGTGTCAGGCCGATTGGCGCACTCCGAACGCGGTGGTTGGCAGATAGAATAATTTTATGAAATGTCAAATGTCTAAGCCCAAATACCAAATGTCATGCCCGAGGCAGATGCGCCTTGGGCGCAAATGCCCCAATGTTTTAATATCAAAATTTTGTCATTAAGTCATTTGGTCATTGACCCCGTTAGAAGTGTACAGGACATCTTTATCAACGATAAGTTTTTTTGATTCATTTAAAGATATTTTATGCATAAATCTTGCTTTGCCCACTTCTAACGAGGTTGATTTGTCATTAGGATTTTGACATTAGTCATTGTTTGCGCTATTATATTTGCATTATGGTCCTCATTCCCACAGTTATTGAAAAATCAACCTATGGCGAGCGCGCCTATGATATTTACTCGCGCCTGCTTAAAGAGCGCATTATTTTTTTGGGCGATGTGATTGACGACCATGTGGCTAATACCGTCATTGCCCAGCTTTTATTTTTAGATTCTGACGGCTCCAAGAAAGACATCAAGCTTTACGTCAATACGCCGGGCGGTTCGGTTACTTCAGGCATGGCTATTTATGATACGATTCAGTATGTCAAAGCCGATGTGTCAACTATTTGTATTGGTTTGGCTGGCAGTATGGGGGCGGTGCTCCTCGCCGCGGGCACGCGCGGCAAACGTTTTATTCTGCCAAACGCCGAGGTCATGATTCATCAGGTGATGGGCGAGGCTGAAGGGCAGGCCACGGATATAAAAATTCGCGCCGAGCATATTTTGCGCATCCGTGATCGTTTAAACAAAATTCTTGCTCACCACACCAAGCAGTCGGTCGCTAAAGTTGAAAAAAACACGGATCGCGATTATTTCATGACTGCAGAAGAAGCGCAGAAATACGGAATTGTTGACAAAATCATAACCTCAACCCCATAGTAATTAAGCTAACTAGCTGATTTGTTTGTGTCGTCTAATAATTGGTGTTATACTCTGAATTGTTAATAAAATAGGTATAAGCTTAAGCAAATATGGAAAACAACCACGTAACAATTGATGGTTTAGCTGTTATGGTAAAAAAGGGATTTGAGAAGGTTGAGAAAGATATGAAACAAGGATTTGAGAAGGTTGAGAAAGATATAGATGATTTGAAACAAGGGCAGGAACGTATTGAACTTCGGCTCGATAACGTTGCCTATCGCTTTGAGCTCGTGGCTCTTGAGAAACGAGTTGAAGCGTTAGAGAAAGTAGCGAAAGCTTGATTTTGGCTAAAGAAAAACTGGAAAAGTTGGTAAAAGTTTAATTAATCGTTATATAACCCCGTGGCTTGCCGCGTGGGTTACCGCTTTCAAGCGGGGTTCAGGGCTTGCCCTGAGGTTCATACCATTGATTGAGAGATGGGGCCCGAGGCCCCATTTTTTGTGTTTGTAAAAACTTGATTTTTTAGTCGTTTTGTGGTAGAATCAAAGCAATAACACAAAAATCAAACTCTTCTATGCTGACAATTAAAGATTTTTTACTGATTTACCGCTGCTGGCACGCCCGGCCCGAGCATAAGTTCTGGCATTGGTTTGTATGTCTGTTCGTAGCTTATTTTTCCTGGCTTTTGGTGGCAGTCTATTCTACTTCTTTTATTAGCTCTGATCCATCTTTTGTTCTTACTCCTCATCTAGCTCAGGCCCAGATTGCTAGCTCGCATCTTACAGTAGCTGCAAGTGTAGCCGACGGCGTTCTTGCAAATTATCAAGCTGGCGTCCCGTGGACGGCTGTCCATGACGCCGTGGCGGCCACGAGTGTTGTTACCACTGCCACTGCGCGTGATGTTAACGTTTCCAGTTTTGCCGCCGCTGGCAACTACGAAATCCGCCGCGCCCTATTTCCGTTTGACACTTCAATTATTCTCGGTACCGCGACTGTCACCGGAGCGACGGTTAAGCTTTTCGTTATTCTTAAAAACGATTCTTCCAATGACGGTAATGATTGGTATGTGTTGGTCTCGGCGGCGCCGGGTTCGTCTTCTTCGTTCGTCGCGGGCGATTACAGTCAATTCGGCACGACCGAGTTGAGCAACCGGATTTCGACGGCCGGCGTGGTTACCGGCTCGTACATCACATTCACCCTCAACACCAATGGTCTTGCCGCTATTGCCAAAGGAGGAGTGACTACGTTCGGTCTCCGCGAAGGACACGATCTTTTGAATATCCCGATAGCCGTACTTACCCAAGATAAAATACAAGTGGCGTTCTCCGAAGCTGGGGCAAGCCAAGCACCAATACTGGATGTGGATTATACGAATTTTCCTTCTTCTGACACCACCCCTCCCTCCACTCCCACCGGTCTTACTGCTGCCTCTAACTCCGCCTCCCAAATTACTCTCAATTGGTCGGCTTCTACCGACAATGTCGCAGTCACTGGTTACCGTCTTGATGTAGCAACCGATAATGCTTTTACCAACTTCGTCTCTGGTTATCAAAATACTGATGTAGGCAATGTTCTTACCAAAGCAATTACTGGTCTTTCTCCTTCAACTACCTACTATATGCGTCTTAGATCCTACGATGCAGCCGGGAATACCTCTAACCAATCAATCAGTGCGAGCGCGACAACACAGGCGCCACCGCCTCCGCCATATACATCTGGTCAAGAAGGTGCCGGCGCTATGGTTGCGACATTAGCGGTATTGAATAACGGAGCCCTTCTCGACGTACCTTTCGGCGGGACAGTCTCTCCTTATTATTGGGTAACGAACCGCAGCTTTACAAGTCTTGATTTTTCAGTAGCCATTGATGTCGCACCGGGTACGGGGAATACGCTTCAATTTGTCATCAAATATGCAACTCTTTCCCAGACGCAAAATTGTACCGACATTCCAACCGTGAATTGGATTACAGTTAATCTTGGTGCCCTAAGCAACAGTCAAAAAAGTTTTACTGTTTCTAACGTACCCGTAAACGTTGTCGGGCCCGCCTGTATCGCTGGTCATATGTTAAGGACTGCGAGTTATGCTTTAGCACACGGGACAGCCTCATTGTATCCGCACGATAGCACTGGCGATGGGCCTACCTATTATCAGGGCACCGCATCAGTTGCCAATACTTCGGGCAAATTCTATCTCGGAAATTGGCATACGATCGCGAACCACGACCGTTCATTTTGGCTGGCTGGCTCTGCCATAAAAAGTGTTGGTGGAGTCCTTGCATTAAGCGTTCCCCCCGGCGCCGGTAACACTTGGCATATTCAGATTGCATATTCGCAAACGCCTTTAAGTCCAAGTCAAAACTGCCTGGATCTCGCGTATAGCAGAACAGCTGACATTGCGACAATTACGGGTACCCAGAAAGAGGCTCATTGGAACACTGTTCCCGTAGATGTTCCGGCAGGCGGCTGTATACAGATTCAGGCAACTTGGATGGGAGGAACACCTATCAGTACGGCGACGGCAAATTACGGCCTGACGGTCAGTGGCAGTAACATCGTTCCTTATAACGATGGCGGACCATCTTACTCCGATGCCGGCTCGGGTGCTTTTGATGCAAATCACACTTTTGGCATAGGACATTGGGCAATTTCAGACGCTAATAACGCTAATCTTGGGCAGAGATATTGGCGAGCGCCAATTACAGGGCTTGCCGGCCTTTCCGGAGCCTTCACTTTTACAAACCCGACTAGTGGGACGGGGCAATTTGATATTGGATTAAGAACCAGCACAGCTGCTCCTGCCGCCGACCAAGGTTGTTTAGATTTACAGTATATTGATTCGGCGCCGCTTTGTAGCATGAAGAGTGGCGAAAAAAGCTGCAGTTTTCCTATTTCGGTATTCAATATTCCGGCCAATGGATGTTTTGCCCTTGAAGTTAAGGCAAGCGGCGGAACGCCGTCAAACACAAGTCCATTTAATTGGCAGGCCACTGGCGTTGCAAATGTCAGT
>MGEP01000051.1:636-4164 GCA_001791425.1 Candidatus Uhrbacteria bacterium RIFCSPLOWO2_02_FULL_48_12 | reverse complement strand
TTCGTCTCTGGTTATCAAAATACTGATGTAGGCAATGTTCTTACCAAAGCAATTACTGGTCTTTCTCCTTCAACTACCTACTATATGCGTCTTAGAGCCTACGATGTGGTCGGGAATACCTCTAACCAATCGATAAGCGTGAGCGCGACAACACAGGCGCTACCGCCTCCACCACCTGTTTCCTCGTCAAACACTTTTACTATCACCAATCCATCTGCAACTACTTTAACAAACTATCCGGTACAAATCGGCCGTCCCTTTATCCAAGGAGAAATTCCAAATTTTCCACAAGCGGTGATGAACGGTAGCCCTATCTTCACGCAGGCCGATGTAAAAGAGCGCTGGCCGGATGGCTCAGTCAAGCACTCTATTATTTCTTTTATCCTTCCATCACTCAATGCGGGAGCCGCAGCCACTGTAACTTTCCAAAACCAGACAAGCGGCAACAATACTCCATTGACCGCTACACAGATGCTTGGCAGCAACTTTAATTTCGATGCGGCCATGGAGCTGACCAATGGATCAACCGTCACTGCCTCTGCCAGACGCATGCTTCAAGACGGCAATTTTACCTACTGGACGCAAGGACCCATAGCTACCACAATCATCCTCACTGATCATTCACTCAACCGAACCTACGACATTGGTTTTGATGCGAACCGCTCTTTCCGACCCATATTCCATGCGACCTTCTGGCCGACGATCAACAAGGTGCGGGTGCGCTTCATTGGGGAGATCGCAAACACCGAAGCATTACAAGACCAGACCTATGCTCTTGCTCTCAAAACCGACCTCACTACACCCACTATCGTCTATACCAAACCAAGCTTCACACACACGGCTAACAGTCGCTGGACAAAAGAGTTCTGGATTGGTGGAGCACCCTCTGCCATCGCCATCAACCACAATCTCTCCTATCTCGCCGCAACCACTCTCTTACCCAACTACGACACGAGTAAGGTGGTACCCGAGTCAGCACTGTCATCGGCGTACTCGTCATGGGTGAACGCCGCCAAGGACCTCTACGATGCGGGGCAGTGGCAAAAGTATATGCCAACCACTGGCGGCCGGCCCGATATAGGCCCATATCCCGCCTGGACTGTGCGGTGGCTCTATACGGGCGATGCTCGCATGCGTGGACAGGCGTTTGGCAATGCGGATCTCGCCGCGGCTTGGCCGATGCATTTCCGGGAGGGGAAGACATCAAAATTCCTTGATCGAGCGCAGACTGTGCCTGGCATCGGAAAGGTACTGTCGATTAGTTCGCGTCCGACTTTTTGTTTTCTCCATTGGCCGACATGCGGCAACGCAGCAGATGCAATCGTTCCAGTCGGTCCGACGACGGCTGGCGGCTGGATCGTTGATCGTGCGCATCAGCCGGATGCATTTTCGGCGCAGTACCTACTTACGGGTGACTACTGGTATCTTGAAGAAATGTGGTTCTGGTCGTCCTGGAATGCTGCCTACAACGATGGTGTTGGTAGTGCCAGCGATGCGTGGGGGCGAGGGCCGACGGGCAAAGAGGGGAATATCTACGACCAAATACGCGGCGATGCATGGACATTGCGCAATCGGGTGCGTGCCGCCGTCTATGCGCCCGAGGGAACTCCCGAAAAAGACTACTTCACCGTCTTGACTGACGATGCGATCGCAGCGTGGGAAGGTATGAGGAACATTACAAATTCACCGTTCAATGGCAACGTCATGTGGAATTGGGGACATGCGAGAGGTTTTGGCGGCACACACGGTGTCCCTACCTTGCACCATTGGTCTCAGGGCGACCCAGCTCTGCTGCAAGGACTTGATCCGGCAGTGACCAAAGGAGGGATCTCAACCTGGGAACAGAGCTTCATGATGTATGCTCTTGGGTTGAGTACCGAACTCGGTATACGAAGCGGTGAACTGCAATCATGGCTCGCGTCTGAGATCATTGGGCAGCTCACGAACTCTGGCTATAGTCCGTATTTAATCTCCGCGTACCGAATGCCCATCAATCGGCTGAGTGACGGCGATTTCTTCCAGACATGGGCGGAGCTAAAGACCGGATTCCTCTCTTCGTACACAGCTGATGGAGGGCTGGCATATTGGAACGCCAATCTGGGGAACGCAGATCACGGCTATTCTATTATTGCCATTGCTGCGTCGGCCATGGTCGCCGATCAACCAGGCGGCGCAGCGGCGTGGAACTGGATAGCACAGCATGCACTCACCGCTCCAGCCCTCAATGACAATCCGAAGTGGGCGATCGTGCCTCGCAATCTCGCGCCGCCGGATGTTGTTCCCCCAAATTCCACCCCTTTTGATTTCTCTCTCACCAACTCCGGCAACATCTCTGTCTCTCAAGGAAGTTCAGTTACCAACATCATTACCGCCACTCTTGTGAACGGCACACCAGCTTCATTGACTTTCTCTGTTTCTGGCCTTCCCATAGGAGCTACAGTTTCCTTCTCTCCAGTCTCCTGTTCTCCCAACTGCTTCTCAACTCTCACTCTTACGACCCAGCCGTCAGCTCCTCTCGGGCCAGCGGTAATTACCATTACCGCCACTGGCGGAGGAACAACTAAGGCCACTACCTTTACCCTGACTGTCTCTGATACAACAGCCCCGACTTTTACCACCAGCCCTTCGGCTTCTGGCCTTACTCCATCTGGTGCCACCATCTCCTTTGGCACCTCTGAACCAACCACTTCTGTTCTGGACTATGGTGTGACCAGTCAATACGGCTCTACGGCTCAAAACCAAGCGAGCGCTCAAACCAGCCATGCTATTACCTTAACCAATCTCCAATCAGATACCACCTATCATTATCGGGTGCGAATCAAGGACTCTTCGGGCAATGAAGCTAGTTTTCTTAATCAGACCTTCAAGACCCTGTTGCCTTCTGACACCACCCCTCCCTCTGCCATCTCTGACCTCAAGCTCATCGCCGCCACTCCCACCTCTCTAGACCTATCTTGGACATCCACTGGCGATGACGCCTCCTTTGGCCAGGCCCTTTCTTACGACCTCCGTTTCTCCACCTCACCTCTCTCTGGCTCCAACTTCTCTTCAGCCGCCCGCCTCACGGGTCTACCCACCCCCAAACCCGCTGGCAATTGGGAGTCCTACACCGTGATCGGCCTCAACCCCTCAACCACCTACTACCTTGCTCTCAAAGCCACTGATGATGCCAATCTTGCTTCTCCTATCTCCAACATCCTTCAGTCCTCAACCACTGCTTCACCTCCTTCTGGCGGTGGGGGTGGTTCCTCTGGTGGTGGCGGCTATACCCCAGACACCACCCCGCCCGCTCCAGTGGCTGGTCTTCGGATACAAGCCGCTGACAAAGAAATCCATCTCTCCTGGACTAATCCCGCTGACCCTGACTTTGTGCGTACCGCCATTGTTCGCAAACTCGGCACAACTGCTCCCACTTCTTCCACTGACGGCACTCTGGTCTATGAAGGCACCGCCGCCTCTTTTACTGACACCAACCTCACCAATGGTCAATCATACAGTTACGCCCTTTTCACTCTGGATAGAGCCGGT
>MGEP01000051.1:0-547 GCA_001791425.1 Candidatus Uhrbacteria bacterium RIFCSPLOWO2_02_FULL_48_12 | reverse complement strand
GTCACTCTGAAAACATCAACCACCACTCTCACGACCACCACTGACGCTCAAGGTCGCTACCAGATTACCAACCTCGTTCCCGGCACCTACACCCTGACCGTGGCCAAGTCCAATCATCGCTCCTACACCACCTCATCGTTTGTGCTCTCGGCCGGTGCTTCCAAAAACCAGAACTATTATCTGGCCATGCTTTCTGGATTGATTCCTAACATTCCTGCTAAGCGTGATTTAAGATTGGAGAAACAGGCCATCCAAATTTATGTGAAGTTATTTAAAAGATTGCCCAAAACTACTCCAGACTGGATCTCCGTGAATTATCTGGCTTATGGCGGCACTGTTGCCGAGCGTGACCTTAAACTGGAAAAGCAGGCTCTGATTCGCTACGGGCAGATTTATCGCCGCCTGCCCAAAATCGCCAATGACTGGCGCATAGTTCATGCGTTGGGGTATGCCCCGTTAGAAGTCTGACCTCTTACTAATGTCAATCTTTATCTATGATCAAATTTATTAACCAATTAAATACTTTAACTATTGCAGAAGATGGAAT
>MGEP01000050.1:5283-5358 GCA_001791425.1 Candidatus Uhrbacteria bacterium RIFCSPLOWO2_02_FULL_48_12 | reverse complement strand
GGTTGGCGTGGCGGTTGTTATTCCGTGGACGATTTCAATGGCCGGAGGTTGGAGCGCAATAAATGCGGGATTAGG
>MGEP01000050.1:1990-5189 GCA_001791425.1 Candidatus Uhrbacteria bacterium RIFCSPLOWO2_02_FULL_48_12 | reverse complement strand
TCCGATCAGCAGTATTGGCAGCGAGCGTTTGCGATTAAGAAAGAAAATCTTGTTAAATCTTTTGCGTTCGGTGCGGTTATGTTCGGTATTATTCCTGTTGCGCTTTCTTCTCTAGGTTTTCTCGCTGCCAATACCAGCTTAGGAATTAGTTTGCCGCAAGGTGTGGATGTATCAATGATTGGTATTGCTACGGTAAGTCAGTTCTTGCCCATCGGTGCTCTCGCGCTGTTCGTGGTTATGCTGTTGAGTGCGTTGTTTTCAACGCTTGATTCTGGTTTGAACGCGGCAAGTTCTCTCTATGTAACTGATGTCGTGAAATACACCGACAAAGAAAAAGAAGTTTTGAAAAAATCAGACGAGAACTTGCCGCTCAATCCCGATGAGGAAAAAATACAGAAAAGTTTGGACAATAGAGGAGTACGAAATTCTCGCTGGGCGATGTTCGGTATCACTGTTTTAGGATTTCTCGTCGCGCTTTCGGCACACTATATTCCGGGTTTTGGGCTAAAACATTTGTGGTGGATTTTCAACACGATTGCCGCTTGTGTTGTCGTCCCGACAATTTTGAGTTTGTACTGGAGCAGATTGGACGCGAGAGGCGTTTTTTGGGGAGTGCTTATCGCTTTCGTGATTGGAGTGCCGCTCTTCATTTACGGAAACATCATTGATAAGCCCGTATGGATTGTTGGAGCTTCGCTCTTTATCATCGCAGTCAGCACAGTTTTTTGCTTGGCAATGCCGAAGAAGAATTTTTCGATACGGGGCTAATTATTTTGAGGTCATTTGCGTTTGCAGCAAGGTCTGTGTACTATGTGATATATGCAAATAGTGACAGCAACAAATGCGCGAAAGAACATTCGGACTATTATTGACCGCGTGAAATATCGGGGCGAGGTATTCGGCATTGGGAGGCGGGATTCTATTGATGTCATTGTGCTGAAGTTCCCAGAAATGTATAACGCGGCGTTAAATGAAATCACTAATATCAATGCCTATTCAAAAAGCTTTGACTTTCTGAAAGATGAGCCGGATATATACTCGCCCTCTGACTTAAAGAAACGGTATGCGTAAGGGAGTTGTAATCCTTGTTCCGTTTCCTTTTACTGACTTATCCGGTCACAAAATACGACCAGCACTCATACTTCATGTTTCCCGAAAAGGAGAAAATTGCATTGTCGCGTTTATTACCTCTATTCCACAAAAGAAAACCTATGCGTTTGATGTTTCTGTTCACTCATCTAAGCGCAACGGACTCGTTACTAACTCAACAATCAAACTCGACCATCTCGCCACACTGCAAAAGAAAATCATGCTTGGCGAGCTCGGAGTTGTAGAGTCAACTGTGATGAAAGAAGTGGATGAGAAACTGCAAATGCTTTTTGGATTGTAATTTCTACACTTCTTATTTTATTGGCTTTTCGGGCTATATTTGCTAGGATGCCCTCATTCTTATTCGTAGCAATTCGTATATTCGCATAATTCGTATTTTCGTATGGCTAATCATCCAAAAACAGAACGCACCTTTGTGCTCATCAAGCCCGACGGTTTACAGAGGACGCTTGTCGGCGAGATTATGCGCCGCTATGAGCGGCTGGGATTAAAGTTGGTTGGTATAAAAATGCTCGTGCCGACTGCCGAACATATTGAGAAACACTATACGCTTCACCCGGGCTGGAAAAAAGCCGTGGGGGAGAAATCAATTGAGAGCTACATCAAAAAGGGCAAGAAGCCGCCGTCCGACAATCCTCTCGTGGTCGGCGAACAGGTGATTGAACGACTCAAGAAATATCTGACGAGCGGACCCGTGATTGCGAGTGTGTGGCAAGGCGCGCACGCGGTCGGAATTGTGCGGAAAGTCACCGGCGGCACCGAGCCGCTTTCCTCCGATGTCGGCACGATTCGCGGCGACTTCGTGCTGGACTCATACCAGATGGCGGACACCGATGACCGCGCGATTCGCAATCTTATTCACGCATCCGGTTCAGTAGAGGAAGCGAACGCGGAGATTCCGCACTGGTTCAAGAAAGAAGAACTGGTGAACTATCGCCTCGTGCAGGAGCAGATTTTGTATGATGTGAACTTGGATGGGCTGCTTGAGTAAAACTAATCAACCAATTGGAACGAATCTGCTAATACCTACCAATAAGCCGCGAGACACTGACACTGATTATATGTACTCATTATCAACACCGTTACAAGCAGTATCCCCTCATTGCTTCATATTCCATGCTTCATGTACAATATAAAACGGTTACTTGAGATGTTACCTCTATAACAGTTTTTCAGGGAGTCCGAATCACTGCGCGCTGACGAGCCCTTTCAGGATTCGCTTACGCGCGGTTGAGGACACCCACCTAGATTTGTTCTAGGGAACATCCGAGTAACCACAAAAAATCCGCTGCGGCGGATTTTTGGTAGTCGTCTTGTAATTCAGTTATGAGTTATCAGTTATAATAGCGCGATGTCTCGGCACCGTTTGCTTTCTATTCTCGCCATGCTCGTCTGCGCCATCGCCTTGATGCATGGCGCGGCTATTGTTTTTTCTCTGTATTGGACGCTGTGGTGGTACGATATAGTCCTCCATTTTCTCGGCGGGATTTTTATTGGGCTTCTTGTGCTGTGGGTGCGATTTCTTTCCGGGTACTTTCCCGCCTCTTCTTTTCTTTGGTCACCAGGGCGTCTCTTTCTTTTCACTCTCTTCTGGACTTTTATCATTGGTGTCGGATGGGAAGTATTTGAATGGCTCGCAGGGAACACATGGAGCATAGAAGGTTATTGGCTTGATACAACTCTTGATGTGGTTCTTGACCTTATTGGCGGCATCGCCGGATTTCTTTACTTTATCCACAAGCACATAAGCCATGACGAACGGTCATAAAGTTCTCCTTTCTTTTCACGGCGGAGTGGGAAGCGTAACCGGCTCCAATTTTCTTTTGGAAGGGGAGCGTACGAAACTCCTTATTGACTGTGGGTTGATACAGGGCGAGAAGTTTGCGCACGCTCTGAATCGCGAACCGTTCGCATACGACCCCGCTTCCATTGACTGCCTTCTGGTTACGCACGCGCACATAGACCACATCGGGCGGATTCCGAAATTAGTTCGGGACGGATTCAGAGGAAGAATAGTAAGCACTCCGCAGACGCTTGACCTCTCGCGGCTTATGCTTCCCGATGCATTCTCCGTGCTTCGCTCCGAAAT
>MGEP01000050.1:1734-1975 GCA_001791425.1 Candidatus Uhrbacteria bacterium RIFCSPLOWO2_02_FULL_48_12 | reverse complement strand
GCCGTTCTCGGCAGGGGAGTTTGAGGTAGAGATGAAGGACAGCGGGCATATTCTCGGTTCTGCGATGTGCGAGATTACTCGCATCGCAGACAGACGCGGACTTGACGCGGACAAGCGCGGACAAGAAAGCGTCCGAAAGATAGTTTTTACGGGGGATTTGGGCAGCTTTCCGACTCCGCTTCTCAACAATGCGGAGGAAGTCACCGACACAACCTATCTCGTTATGGAGAGTGTCTACGGC
>MGEP01000050.1:0-1697 GCA_001791425.1 Candidatus Uhrbacteria bacterium RIFCSPLOWO2_02_FULL_48_12 | reverse complement strand
GGCTGAAAAATGTGATGCAGGACACCATACGGAAAAAAGGAACACTCCTCATCCCGTGCTTTTCGCTGGAGAAGACACAGGTGCTTCTCTCCGAGATGGACGAACTATTCGAGGATACAAGACTCTTTAATGTTCCGGTATTTCTTGATTCGCCGCTTGCGATAAAAGTAACTGATGTATATCGGCGCTATGCAAATACACTGAAGCCCGAAGCGCAGAAGCGGCTCGCGGGCGGCGATGACATTTTCTCGTTTAAAGACTTACAGCTTACGATGGATAGGCGCGCATCGTCGGAAATAGAGCGGACGCAGAGTCCAAAAATAATTATTGCCGGCTCCGGCATGTCTGCGGGCGGGCGAATTCTTGAACATGAGCGAAGATACCTCGGCGACCCGAAAAACACGATTCTGTTCATTGGCTATCAGGCGGTGGGCGGTCTCGGACGACAGATTCAGGAGGGCGTAAAGCACATCCGCATCAATCATGAGGAAGTGGAAGTGCACGCGCGGATTGAAACCATTACTGGCTATTCGTCTCACATGGACGGGGAGCATCTATTGGAGTTCGCCTCTAAAAGCGCGGAGACACTCGAAAAGGTTTTCGTCGTGATGGGCGAGCCGCGCTCCGCGCTCTTCCTCGCCCAGCGTATCCGCGATTACGCTGGCGTTGAGGCATCTGTTCCGCAACTCGGGGAGAGGGTGGAGATAGAACTGTAGAAACACGGAACCGAAGCGGAACAAGAACACGGAACTGACGCGGAACTTCCTATGCCGTCTGCGTTAGTGAAAACGGAAGTGCGTAAGCCGTTTTTCTTGACGAAAGGCGCTTGGACGCGTTAATCAGAGTAAAACCGCGCACTCGTTTTGTCTTTGGGTCAAGGCGAAGAAGCACATCATCTCCAGCTTCCACCGTTGTATCAACGCCGTTCGGCGCGCCAGATGAGAAGTAAAATACATCCGCTTCTTTATCGTAGAAATAGTGTAGTGATTTTTTCATACTCGTTTGATTTTATTAGCTAGGTATGCGGTGAGAATAAAGTTGTTGTGTGGTTTGAGGCGGAAAATAATAGCAAGGAAAAGTTTGCGTCTCGGTAACTGACGATAACAGATGATGACATCTTTATCGTGTTTCGAGCGAGCAATTCGTTTAGGCACTCGAAGTGTCGCATCAAAATATCGGAGGTACGGCGCGATGTCAGGATGAAAAGAAACAATGTGCTGTTTTCGCTCCTCAGTGAGTTCAATCTTTCCCCACGGAGAGCGAAATATCCGCATACCAGCAGTATAGCGCACAATTTTGGAATAAAAAAGAGGCTCGCAGTCCGAAACAATGAAGTTTCGAATCCGCGAGCCGTGGATGCTGAACCGACCCTACGAGTAGTAGCTCGCATACGCGAGCTCTGTCCGACATCTCTGCCCGTCCTGAAGGCGGACGAAGTATGGACCATCCCGCTTCGGGTCATACATATCCGTTGCCGGATCTGTATTGTCTCCCCGACACCAGGAGCAGAGGAGACGCTTGTTTTGCTGTTTATGCGGTAAAATCTTCTTACAGTGGGGACAAAATGCGTTTATGCACATAACATATTTGACCGAAGTTGAATGCCCATGTTGCCACCGCGGCAGATTTTCCGCAGTAAGCTGGTGCTATCAATGGGACAACACCAGACAACGCCGAAGCGCACTTTCGGACAATAC
>MGEP01000049.1:4835-5171 GCA_001791425.1 Candidatus Uhrbacteria bacterium RIFCSPLOWO2_02_FULL_48_12 | reverse complement strand
AAACCAAGAGCGTCGTTTATCCAACTGGTTGGTGCGGAAGCGGCGCGTGATTGGTGCCATTTGAATGATCCCGCTGATGCGGGGGACGTCAATGACCCCTATTACGTCAATTGTTATCCAAACTTGTGTCCGTACTTGTCCAAAACACCGGACGGCATTCCCTCAACGGGTCCTAATGCCAACAACGATGTTGGCGTGCCGCCTTTTCACGACCCTGATGTCCAATGGGCAACAGGAAAGATAGTGAAAATTCCGAACATTGGACGAGATTCAAGCGATAATTGGACGATTGATCTTGCCGTTCCTTGCTTTAAGGGACAGTGCGCGCAGGATTGG
>MGEP01000049.1:3339-4764 GCA_001791425.1 Candidatus Uhrbacteria bacterium RIFCSPLOWO2_02_FULL_48_12 | reverse complement strand
ACATGAAGTCTTTGGCTGTGATCTCTGGACAGAAGTGACCAGGATTTACTAGCTAAACCCACGCACCACCCCCGCTTAGCGGGGTGGTACGGGGCTCGCGTTGATCACCCCTTTTCTCTCTTGGCATTATGTCAGGGGAGAGGGGGGAGGGATCAATAATGTTGAAGAACATAGAACGCAGAACTTAGAATATTGAATTTACCAGCCCAAGGCTGGTCCGCCTCGGGCGGAGAACATAATTTAAAACATATGGAAAATGAAATAGAACAAATAGAACAAATGGGGCAAAATATAAACAGCCAAGAAAATGCGATCACGACGGAGAACGAGCCGTCTTTGAATTGGCGGCAACGTTTGAATCCCAAGCGCTGGTGGCAGAATCATGTGAAGCAAAAACTTACACGCGGAGAAAAAATCGCGGCTTGGGTTATTTTAGTTATCTTCCTCCTTGTTTTTTACATTACCTTAGACGCCAATAAATACGCGGCGCAAGTGAGAACGATTGAGGGCGAAGGAAAGGTTGGCGTGAATCCGACAACCGAGCGGCTGGATTTTGGCGATCTCTCTCGGGGCACCTCGGCCGTGCGCACCGTGACCGTTAAGAACAACACTTTTGTGCCATTCTTTGTGAGCGTCATAAAGCTCGGCGCCATCAGCGATCTCATCAAACAAGAGCAAAATAATTTCGTTCTGCATAAGGGCGAAGAGCGCAAAATTGAGATGACTGTTTACATGCCGGCCTCGGCTGAGATTGATCATCTTTACACCGGGCGAGTGTTTGTCTTTAAGATTCCAGCACCGTTCTTTTAGCCCCCACTACTAATTGGGCACATCTTATCTAAATTAATATTAAATTATAAGTAATTGATTCAAGGCGAAAATGAATATGCGCTCTTCAATGTGGATTATCAATAGCCAACAATTAACAAAATCATTGGGCTTAGTGCCCAATTAGTGTGGGGATATGATGAAACGAATCGGCAAATTTTTTCTCCATCTCGGCATTTATCTTGGCCTTGTTTTGGCCGTGTTGTTTGGCTTGCCGCGGTTCTTGTCGTGGTATCTTGTCACGCCCTATCCCATGGCGGCCATAACTTCTGGTTCAATGTGGCCATCCTTGAAACAGGGAGATTTGGTGCTCATTCAAGGCGTTAAAAAAGAAGATTTAAAGGTTGGCGACATTGTGGTTTGGCAAAATCCGCAGGGGTTCACCATCCACCGCGTTGCTGAATTAAATCCAGACACCGTGGTCACGAAAGGCGACGCGAATTTTACCAAAGACCCGCCGGTGAAATACGAGGAAGTGGTTGGCCGCACAGTTAAAATTTTTGGGCGCGACGTGCGCTTGCCGTATTTTGGCATGATCAGCGTATATGCGCGCGATAAAAAACTAAAGTAATTTATATGGCTAGGGCGCGAAAAGAA
>MGEP01000049.1:0-3302 GCA_001791425.1 Candidatus Uhrbacteria bacterium RIFCSPLOWO2_02_FULL_48_12 | reverse complement strand
AAGTAGTGCATTTCAGCCGCGGGTTTTTCCGAGCGTTTCTTGCTTTGGAGCGCAAAGTGCTGGCTGTTGTTTTGTCTTTTGTCATAGTGCTTTCCTATGCCCAATCCTTTATTGCCTTTGAGAGCCATGTTATCAACGTGGCGGCGACTGTGGCGCAGATTGATCCGCCAGTTATTTCTCCGCCGGGCGGCGAGTACAGCGGTACGGTTTCCGTTACCATTGACGATTCTGACCCTGACGCCACGCATATTTTCTACACCTTAACGCCCGGTCTTGACCCTAGCGCGGCCGATGATCCGGTCTGCGGCGATTTTTTGGGCGGGCCAAAGCCAATTGGGCCATTTGACATTACTGAAGACACAGTTGTTAAAGCCATTGCCTGCGACGGCGCTCAAATTGGCGCGCACGCGAGTTTAATTGCCGCAGAAGTTTATGATATCACTGATCCATTTGGATCGGTCAGTGGACATAAGTATCATGATATGGACAAAAGCGGAACTTTAAGCGATGGCGATTTTCCGCTTGAGGGTTGGCGCATTAATTTAATGCAAAACGATGGACTCATCGCTACCACAGTCACGGATGATAACGGGTACTACCGTTTCAGCGGCATTGTGCCGGGTCTCTATAACATTTTAGAAGAGAACCGCGCCGGCTGGCAGGCCATAACGTCCGGCAATGTGGGGGTTAATGTGGATGCCAATGAGGCGCTGGTCGTTGATTTCTTCAATTATGACACTGGTTTTGCCTGTGTGCCGCAGGATATTAGTTTTCCGGCTAATTTGGCCGTGCAAGCGGCCGGCAACACCAGCGGCAATGATGACGTTGATATCGCCTCCAACGTGACTATTAACGGCGATGTCCGTTCCAACGATGAAATAGAGATTATTGGCGGCGGCTCTAATCGCACCATCAATGGCAATGCCGCGGTTGTAAACACCATTGACGCCGGCATTGTCGTCACCGGCACAACCACCACTGGCGCGCCGGCCGTGCCCTTACCAGACGCTATGATTAGCACTTGGCAAGCCCGGGCGCAGGATGGCGGCACGGTGAACGGCAGTTTCACTTTCCCTAACAACACGGCTGGTTTGGTGATGGGGCCAAGCGAAATCATGGGCAATGTTACCTTCGGCAGTTCTAATGGGTTGACCGTTAAGGGCCCGCTTTATATTCATGGCGACCTCACCATTGGCTCCAACACGACGATTACTCAAGATGCAGGGTTTGGCAATCAGTTTGTGGCCATTATTGTTGACGGCGAAATCAATATTGACTCCAACATTTCTTTTAATGGTTCTGGAGCAAGCGGTACATTCCTTTTGGTTTCCACCCGCGCCGCCATTGGCGGGAACGACGCGGCTATTAGAACTAGCTCCAATAATTCAGATTTAGGAGACGTTGTGCTTTACGCCTCCAACGGCGACATTCACATAGAATCAAACCGCACCTTGCTAGCCGCTTTTGCTGTTCACGGCACGGGCAATGACAGCGATGACAACGGCGCCATTCGTCTTGATTCCAATGTCACTGTCAATTACCGCGCCCTGCCCACGAAAATTTCCTGCGGGCCGCGCCAGCCCTATGAAACCACCAGCCATATTTTGATAAACGAATTTATGCCTAATCCCGCAGGCTCTGATCAGGGTTCGGCTGGTTTGCCGTTGGATGGCGAGTGGGTGGAGCTCTTTAACCCCACTGCCGGCACCGTGGATGTTGCCGGGTACGTTTTCTATGACGAAGTTAACACGCACGCTTTGCCCATAACTACGGCCAACACGGATACGGGCGGCACAACCATTCCGAGCTTGGGGCGTTTGGTGGTTTATCGCGAGGGTGATGGGGATTTTGAACTTGATAACGCTGGCGGCGACACCGTGCGATTATTCAGCGCGGATATTGGCTCGGGCGGGGTGCTCGTGGACAGCCATACCTATACAAGAAGCGCGCCGGAGAATAAATCGTTCGCCCGTATTCCAGACGGCGCGACCAACTGGATTGATCCTGACGCCACGCCCGGAGACTCTAACCTGTTCTTCTTTGAACCATTGGCCGGGCCGGGTCTTGAGCCGTTTAATCCGCCAGAACTGCCGCCCTTGGTGATTACTAATCCGAAGCCAGTGGTGTTGGGGATAACGAGCGATAATTCGTCATTCGAGCCAAAAACAACTAGCGAGGAGGCGAGTGTGAATCAGCTGACTGATGAACCAACAATAGAAGAATCAGCTCCCGCAGAGCCAGCGCCAAATTCTGGTGAGACACTGGACAGCGCGCTATCAGATGAAACTCAATCATTAGATCAGCCGCCAGCCGATAGTTCATTGACGCCTGAACCAGCACCCTCCGAAGAACCGCCGCCCGCGGCAGAACCAGCGCCGGTTGATGAGCTTGCGCCAACAGTTATAACGCCAGACGAAACCGTGCCAGCAGAAGAATCGGCGCCAGATCAAAATACGGTAACTGAAGAACCGCCGCCCGCCATTGAACCGCCGCCCGCGGCAGAACCAGCGCCAGCTGAAACCGCGCCATCTTAAGGTTATGAAAAAGATTTTACTAATCGTAGCCGCCGGGGCCATTGGATTAATGGCTTATGCTTTGACGAACTCGCGGCCGGCCAGCGCTTGGGAAGTTAACATTGATACCAACCTTTCTGTCAGCCCGTCAGTGATTTCTTTTGCCGCGGTTTTTCCTGGTGAGATAAACCTCCGACCGTTGAGTATTAATTTGTCTCAAGATTTTATTAATAGCGAAATTCACGACGATGTTGAATATCGCATCTTGCAAAAAACTAAACCGCGCGAGGATAGCTCAAGCGAACGCGCTTATTGCGCTGAGCATCCGAATGATTTACAGCGCTGTTATCCTTCGCTCTGCCCGTATCTTTCCAAAGAGCCGGACTTGGCCCCGGCAAATGATACCGGCGTGCCGGCCTTTCATGATCCCTCTGCTCAAACCAGTATTGCTTTGGGCCGTCTTGCCAAATCAGAAAATGATCTTCAAGATCATTGGCTAATTGACCTGCATACGCCTTGCTTCAGGGGGCAATGCGGTCAGCAGAGCAATGTGCCGCCCGAGTATCAGCTTGATCCGAGCTTAAACGGCGAAGTGTTCGGCTGTGACTTAACCGTGGAAGTGAGCAGTGTCAGTTATTCCGCGTCGCCAGCTCGTACTATTGGTTTTTGGGAAACGCATACCCAATTTACCTCGCGTATTTTTCAAGATTACGTTGGCGGCAGTTTGAATGTCGGCAGCGGCTCGTATGTGCGCATGATCACCAACGCGCCAACAAAATTTTCTGTGAC
>MGEP01000048.1:9746-10405 GCA_001791425.1 Candidatus Uhrbacteria bacterium RIFCSPLOWO2_02_FULL_48_12 | reverse complement strand
TTAATGTCCCATGGATTAATTTTTCTGCGCCGTTTGGCGCTGTTTGGTAAAAGTACCTGCAAGGCATTGGGCGCGACAAGCGCGACCGACAAAATTCCAACGATACTCAACGCGACGAGTATGGCTCGGACAATTTCATTACGTCGGTTTCGCGGTTCAATGTTGCTTACCTTTCTTTCGCGCATAGTTAGTTATTGGATAACCAGTTTTTGTCTTCTTGAGAATTTGTTGGTTCGTTTTGGTGGCGGGCGGGAGGATATTATGGCGGGGGATATTGTTTAGTAATTATAACACACAAGTTCGCCATGGCGAACTTGTGTGTATGGGTATTGTATGTATTGTATTGTGTATGGGGTGGGGAATAGAGCTGAATGAAGGGGTTGGAGTTAAGTGCAAGTTAAGTGTAAGAAATTGGGAGTGACTTTCTAAAATATGTCACAAAGTATGTTGTAGGCGTATGTGGATAAGTTTTAATGGATTTTAGGAGACAATGCGGCACTTGCTTGATCCTCTTGGTAAGGGGCTCGGACATTTTGGTTCTTTTTTAATTTTCTGGTATAATGATAATATTATGAGTGCACAAGTTGGCGGTTTTGTAGATGAAAAATTGTATTCTCGCGGTGGTGGAGACGAAGGTGGAGACGAAGCAGCAGATGATG
>MGEP01000048.1:6385-9737 GCA_001791425.1 Candidatus Uhrbacteria bacterium RIFCSPLOWO2_02_FULL_48_12 | reverse complement strand
AAAAATGGCTGAAAATGAAGTTAAAACAGTTATTTGGACAGGGTTAAGGTCTTTCGTGCTATGGGCTGGAGTCGCTATATTGCCATATATTTTAATAATAGCGGGAATAACATTTTTTTTGGTTATTATTATTGGGTCACCAGGTTCAGCTACTTGGCAAGAAATTTTGACTAAAATGAAAGCTAGCATTTGATTGATTGTGTCTGCTAAAAATCGGCTAGGGTGTGGCCACCAACTATTAAGACGCTCAAAATAATGAGATTTTGATAACCACAATATGCGCAGAGATAAAATGGGTAAATCTAAAGTTTGGTCTTGGCTATTGTCGTTGTTAGTGGTGCTTATCGTTGTCATATTTCCGCAGGTTGTATTGGCTCAAACTGGTGGTGATACACCAACAAGAGTTACAACCACCTGCAGTTGGTCTATTTGGTCTCCAGATTGTTGGGTACCGTTAGCATTGAGTTGGGTATTAGCCGCGTTTATTGGAATGGTAGGATCACTAATAGCCCTGCTTACCGGTATCATTATTTGGGTTAGCAGTTATAATGGATTCATTTCGGCAACGGCTGTAGTGCAAGGATGGGGAGTGGTTAGGGATATAGCCAACATGTTTTTTGTTTTAGTATTGCTTATTATTTCTTTTGGCACCATTCTTCATGTTCAGCAGTATCAGATGAAGACTTTATTGCCCAAGGTAATATTGATGGCGATATTGGTGAATTTTAGCAAAGCAATTGCCGGATTATTTATTGACTTTGCGCAGGTGATAATGCTCACCTTCGTGGCGGCTTATAGCACGGCTGGGGCTGGAAACATTCTTGATGCCTTGGGCATGCGGGACATTACGTCAATTGGCGTTAGCAAATCAGACAGTTTACCCGGGGTCATTTCAAATACTTCGTCAATAAATAATTTTCAAATTGTGGTGGCTTATCTGTTAGGCGCTTTGTTTGCTCTTGTTGCGCTTGTGGTAGTGATTGCTATTACTTTGATATTATTTGTTCGTATTGTGATGCTTTGGTTACTTATTGTGTTTTCTCCCCTGGCTTATGTTTTGTCAGTGGTGCCAGCGGGGCAAAAATATGCTCAACAGTGGTGGGACACTTTTTCTAAGTACGTAATTATAGGACCAGTGCTCGCTTTTTTCTTGTGGCTATCTCTTGCAACATTTCCAACCATTAAGTCGCCAGATTCTAATCTTAATCCCCTTAATTCCAGCAATAAGCTTGATAGTAACGCCGCTGCTCAATTACCTCCGGCCTCAATTTCTGCTCTTGGTGCGCCGGATGCGATGGTAGGTTTTATTGTGAGTATTTCTATGCTCATTATGTCTTTAATTTTTGCTCAGCAGGTGGGCGGGGCGGTGGGGAAAATCGCGGGGAATGCGTATGGGAAAATAGTGAGTGGGGGAGTTGGGATGGCGGAAGCAATGGGGTCTACTGTCAAGCGCGGAGAACAGCATTTCTTTAATGCTACTGGCGTCGGTTTAGATCCTCGGCGCTATACACAGGCACTGAAATATAATTGGGAACGCCGCGGTAAAGAACTTGAAGCGGGTGGAGTAGGGAAAGGCGCTGCCCGAGCCCGCGCTCAACTTGAAAAAGGCCGTGGGTTTGCCGCGGCGGTATCCTTAGGTGTTTCTAGTCCAGTAGATGCCGCGTACCGTTACTTTAGTTTGCGGGGTATCGGTCGACTTGCGAAAGCGGCAACGGGAGGGCCGAAAGAAATGGCTAGACTTCAGGCGATGGCAGAGGTTCAGCAGAATAAGGCGCGGAAGACACAGCAAGATATTAAAGATATTGAAGGGCAATCCACTGTTGAGGATAAACAGCGCGATATTGAGAAAGGCGGCGAACTGGCCAAGCAGTCAAATGCTCTTGTTAATTTATTACAAACAGCTCAGTTAGGAGGCATTGCGAACATTGATATTGTACATATGCCAAATGGAGAAGCAGTATTGGAGCAGATCATAGGGGCGAACAGGAAAGCGTTAGAAAAATTGCAGAAAGAGGCGAACGCCGCGCAAGTAAAGGCGCAAAACGCTCAAGCTCGAGGACGGCCCGCAGGAGAAGTAGCCGAACTTTCTAGTGCTGCACAAGTAGCAGACGACAAGGCAGTAGCCCTTGAGGGGCACATTAGTACTCTTATGAGAGAGAGAGATGCAAAAATCGCATCAAGAGATCAGCAGCGCGGAAGGGTGAATTATTTGAATAGTCAGGCTGACGAACAAGAAAGGCAAGCGGCTGCGGCGAAAAAGCATGCTGAATTATCCCATCGGGCCGGGCTACGAGAGGAAGGAGAACGAGAGGAGGCGCAATCAGTAAGCTATATCACGGAAGCAACAAGGTTACGGCAATTAGCAATGGACGAAGAGCAGAATCTGCCTGCGATATCGGTTGCGGTGATTCCCGAGCTTAAGCAGAATGAATGGGTACAAGCGGTGGCCAAGGAACGTGAACAAATTGATGATCAGTGGACTGACCTTAATATTAAACTTAATGATAGATCAGAGTACAAGATCACCAATGCCGATAAGCAGCGTCAGATAGCTGAATTAAAAGAGCAAGTTGTAAAGCAGCAGGCCGAGGCGCGGGCGTTCCAAAAACAAGCGGCGGGGTACGCGCCAGCTGAAATGTCCTATGCTGACGCGGTCATTCGTAAGCACAAGTCTGAAGAGTTGAAGGATCTTCCTGAGGTTTTAGAGGCAACAGAGATTGGTGAACAGGCCAAGCTAGCGCTTGCCGAGAAGAACGTTCCTCGTTTTGAGGCACTTTTTCAAAAAGCCACCACGCAAGGAGATTACAACGAATTCCTTAAAGCGTTTGACTTTGGATCAACTTCAGAGGATGTCCGCAGATTTTTTGAGGAATTTATTCCGAAAGAGCTGGGTATTGGCGCCCAAAACGCTCGGCGCATGCTCACTGATCTCGGATACATCGCCGAGAAGGTGGGGCATACGGCAATGTCTCGCTGGACGAGGATGGAGAATGGCGTGTATCAAATTAATACAGCCGAGCAACAAGCCGATTTTGTTACTCGAGAGAACGAGAAAAAGCCAGTGCAGGCATTCTTTCGCAATTCTAATCGATTGAGCTTCGGTGGCGAGGATGTGGCTGGTAACTATGAGCTTGACCTTCGTGGTAAAATGACGTTAGCTCGTCTGCAAAATAGCTTTGTTGAGAAGTTGAGCAAGGGCGATTTCAACCCAAGCCTTGTTAATAAGTTGGCTACAAGATTAGACCAACTAGTTGATCTCCAAAAGAAGGGATTGCTCACAGCAACACGCGATGGCAAAACGGCCGCTAGATTAATCAGCGAGTTGGCGAGTACCGGTATTGGGTCTGCCCGA
>MGEP01000048.1:3780-6349 GCA_001791425.1 Candidatus Uhrbacteria bacterium RIFCSPLOWO2_02_FULL_48_12 | reverse complement strand
GGAAAATATATGACGAACGCAGTGCATTTGACCGAAGCGGTTCTCAGGGAGTTAGAGGTGACTTGCTCTGAAGTCGTACGTTTCAACTTTTTGGATCAGGCAAAATTGTTCGTGCGAGAGTTTGGCCCAGCTATTGAAGGGAACAAGGAGTGGTCTTCTTTAGATCTTAAGGATCGCTATGAACGCCTATTGGCCAAGAATCGTTATGTTCTATTAGGAAGTCTTAAAGATAAAACAATTGCTGAACTTCTGCTTAAGCGTTTTGATGTGGCATTGGAGGTTGCTGAAGATCTTGATTTACAATCATTGATAGAGCTCAAATTGCTTTCTATCCCGATCTACGAGGAGCGGGACGTTTTCAAAAAGGCACTTCGTGAAGCGCTTTTGCAGAATGATACTAACACGGTAACCGAGAATCCGATCACTGTTCAGGGAAGAGCGCTAAAGCCAACTGTTAGAAATTGGATCCTTGATTATGTATCACAAGTTGGCAATCAAGTAGCAGATATAGTTAAACGTAGCGCATACTTCGCAAATAGTCAAAATATACGTCCCCTTTCTGATACCGAAAAGAAGCGGGTGAAAGTATTGTTAGATTTGTATGAAGAATTAAAATTGTCATCTTTGACACCGGAGGGCCTTGAAGATGCTTTTGATACAGTTGTAGATGATAAGCTTGTGACTTTTGTCCGTGGCAAGTTTGAACCAATAGATCCTTCTATTGAACGATTGGCTAAGGATGTGCTAGGCGAAAATTCAGTTAAGCAGGTTATAAAGCAAGAAGATTCTGTTGCTTCTATTGCGGCCATGACCCCGGTAGTAAATATGTCCGCAAAACCATTAACTATACCATCGCCACCCAGTATAGCGACCGTACCGCCCCCCTTAAAGACATCAACCATGCAGTCGCCACCGCCGTTAACGCCGTGGCCGTTGACTGATACTGTAACTCAAACCGGTGTGCCAGCTACTCCGTCACGATTGTTTGATGTCGATGTAAGTAAGCAGGGTGAAGAATGGCAAAAACAAAATGTCAGCGGTGTAAAAATTTTTGATCTTCTTTTTAACGCCATTCAGCAGAAAGACAAAAAGATAATTTTGGCTGGCCTGCGAATGCTGGCTGAATCGGGAGAATTATTATCTATCCTCAAAACAGATTCGCGGTTTTATTATCTCTTAGCTAATTACTATCGGCATCAAAAGCGCTTGAATGACTTGAAGGAATTTCATATGTCGTTTGCTGATCCCAAGTATGTTAAAGAACTGATGCGCTATATTTTGGGCGAACAACTAAAATTATCAGAGGACGAAGCGGCGCATATTGGCGTGGACTTGGTGAATATGATGAGGCAGAAAGAGGGAGGGCTTAAGCATTGGGCGTACTATGATATGAGAACATCAACTTACAAGTGGCTGTAAGTTGATGTAATGTCAAATGTCAAAGCTCAAATGCCAAATCAAGATCAAAACCAAAATACTAATACTAAACTAATGTCCAATGTATAGTAGCATACGAAAATACGAAACAATACGAATGTACGAAATTGGATGCTTTTGCAAATCGTTTTTTTGTAGTTTCGTATATTTTTGTACTTTCGTAAGAACTTGATATTTCGGATTTTTCACTTTTATGAAGGAAATTTTGGTTAAGGATAAAGACGGCACGTGGAAGGTTTGGCGTGACGGGCAGTGGCTGGCGACTGAAGCGCCCGCGCCTTCGGCGTGGCAGGTTGACCCCGTTAGAAGTTCCATTTCTAACGGGGAGGCGCTTGTGGCGGCCAAAGTAACCGCGCCGCCTCCCCCTCCTCCGTCCACTTCACCGTCCCCGTTGCCGATGATTATATCTAAACCCATTCCGCCGCAAGCAACACCCACGCCGCCAACTTCGGCAATAGTAACGCCGCCGCCAGCAATTCCGCCTTCAATAACTCCTCCGCCAGTAACTTCGCCGCCAGTGACTCATCCACAACCACCAGCGCCGTTCTTAGCGCCAGCGTCAGTCAAAAATATACCAATCCATCCCAAGGTGGTTCAGGCGACATCTCCAGCCATGACCAAACCGCCGGCAGAAGATATGACCGGCAGGATTGAAGAATTAACAAAAAAAATTCTTCGTGAAATTACTGTCGCTAATTTTGACGCGGATTTAAGAGCGCGTCTTGAAAATATAATTCGCCTGCGTTTAAGAGAAGTGCGCGACACCGTGGATACGCGCGACGCCTTATTGCGCAAGAAGGTTGACGGCGGCCTTGAACTGCCGCCCCAAACGGCAGACGAGATTATTGAGATTATTCTAAGATATTTGCCGCAAACACATCGGCCCTTCATTGATTTAACCGAGGGCAAAGAGGTGCAGGATTTATCCTCCCTTGTTTCTCAGATGGAGGCAGAAATAAGTAAAATGCCGCCCGTTGTTCCGTCATCCACAGCCAAGACAACTCCCTCAATATCTGCTCTTACGCCGGTTGCGGCACCGCTTCCAGCCGCGGCAATAAAACCCGCCACAGTACCGACGGCGGAGGTTAAACCAAGCGCGGCCGCGGTCACGGCGCCTTCTTTGACACGGTCG
>MGEP01000048.1:537-3771 GCA_001791425.1 Candidatus Uhrbacteria bacterium RIFCSPLOWO2_02_FULL_48_12 | reverse complement strand
ACGGTCGGATTCATCAGTTAAACCAGCCGCGCCGCCGCCCCAACCGCCCTCCGCCGTGGCGAGCAATCAACCGCTTGAGCCCATTATAATAAAAGCGCCTATGCCAAGCCGTAAACCGACGATGATTGACGTTCATGCAAAACCGTCTGTGGTCGGGCCCATTGATGAATTGAAACTTTTCACGATTGCTGATTTTCGCCGGTTTGATGCTGACCCGCGTCGGGCGGCCGCGCGACTGCAGGAAAAAATTAAACTTTTGGAAGAAGAATCATATGCCAAGATGGTGGAGGGAGTGCGAGCCTGGCGCGCGAGCCCCCTGAATCAGCTATATGTGACTGTCGGCCAGGAGAGTTTAGAAGGCGGGAAAAACGTGGCGGACGCCATTCGTGAACGGCGCGAAGCCGGAAAGACAACCTTGTCAGAAGATGAGTTTGGGGCGCTGTTAGATTTGAATAAGAAGCTGCGATTCTAATTTATAACGCAAAACTCAAAACGCATAACTTCAACTCAAAATGCAAAACTTCAACGCAAAATTCAAAACTGACCCGTTTCAACGATGTTACATATTTAGCCTTGATACTATTAGTTTTATAGATCAACTCCCTAATAAAAGAAGCTCATGGGTGATAGGTGATCAACTATTGCGGTCAGCCACTTCTATTGGGGCTAACATGATTGAAGGGAGAGCGGCTAGTACTCGTCTAGAGCTTAAGAAGTTCAATGAAATCGCTCTTAAAAGCGCCAATGAAACTAGATATTGGTTACTTTTGTTACGAGATGCTAAATTAATGCTAACACAAGAAGAAGCCATCACAAAACTTTTATGCGAGCTTGAAGAATTAACTCGCATGATTGCGAGTGGTATCATAAAGCTGAAACAAAAGTTGTAAGTTATTAGTTGTAGTTTTGACTTTTGAGTTATAAGTTTTGAGTTAATTTTGTGCAGCAATTCGTCGTTCCGCAATTTATTGACGTAGAAGATAAAATCATCGGGCCGATTACCACGCGGCAGTTTGTCATTTTAATCGTGACCGGGCTCTTCATCTTTTTGAGTTACCGGTTTAGTGATTTTAGTTTGTTTATTGTTTTAACGGTCATTTGGGCAATTATTGGCGGGTCTTTGGCTTTTTGGCGCGTTAATGGTCGACCGTTTCATTTCTTTCTGCTAAATTTAATTCAAACATTCAGGCGGCCGCGCCTTAGGATATGGAATAAACGCCTGACAACCGACGAGGTGAAGAGCGATATAAAAGCCGCTAAACCCGGCCTATCTTCCACGCCGGCTGTTGTGACAAGAACGCCGCCGTCATCTTCCCGTCTTTCCGATTTGGCTCTGGTGGTGGATACCGGCGGAGTTTATCGAGGTGAATCTCAATAATTTCATTAATTTTTTATTTTGTGGCCCGTAAAGCATCATCGTCAACCAAAAGCACCCAAAGATTTTTGGAAATTGCTGAAATCAAAGAAGACATCGTTGTCTTGAAAGACGGCACCCTGCGGGCGGTTCTGCTCGTATCCTCCATCAATTTTGCCTTGAAGTCAGATGACGAGCAGACGGCTATTATTCAGGGTTACATGAGTTTTTTAAATTCGCTTGATTTTCCTCTGCAGATCGTAGTGCAATCGCGCAAATTAAATATCGCCAAGTATTTGGATAAACTTAACGCTTTGGAAAAAGAGCAGGCCAACGATCTTTTAAGAATGCAGACAGCTGAATATCGTCAATATATTAGAGAGCTCGTGGAACTGGGGGAAATTATGAATAAGAGATTTTTTGTGGTTGTGCCTTACGATCCGCTGTCTGACCGCCAGAAAGGATTTTTTCCGCGCCTGCGCGAGGCCCTAAGCCCGACCATTATCGTAAAATTGGGTCAAGAAAGATTCCGCCGCCATCGCCATGACTTGATGCAGAGGGTGGAGCATATTATTTCCGGCCTGAATTCCATGAGTTTGGAGGTGGCGGTTTTGGATACCCAGAGTCTGATTGAACTTTATTACAATACCTATAACCCAGAATTGGCGAGTTTGACCCCGCTCGTTGAAACGAATAAATTGCAGGTGGAAGGGGAGCCAGAATCTAGAATTTAGAATATAAACGCAGATTGGAGACCAAAATGTTTAAGACAAAAAAAATTGAAAAAGAAATAACAAACCCCGTCAAACCAAAGACTGTGGCGCCGCCCGTCAGCAGTGCCGAAGAAAAACAGACCATTGAAGAGGCGAAAATTTATCGCCGCGGCGTGGTCAGCTTGCGCGATCTCGTTGCCCCGTCGGCTTTGGAAGTTGAGTCGTCATTTATTCGCCTCAATGATCGGTATGTGAGGACTATTTTTGTGACCGACTACCCGCGCTATATCAGCGTCGGGTGGTTCGCGCCGGTGATAAATTTTAATTCAACTTTGGATATTTCTCTTTATACTTATCCGGTTAGAGCCGATGTTATTTTAAAACAATTGAGGAATAAAGTCGGCGCCTTGGAAGCGCAGATTATCGCCGAGCACGAAAAGGGCGCGCCGCGCGACCCCATCAAAGAGACAGCCCTCAAAGACATTGAGCGCCTGCGCGACGATTTAACGCAAGGTGTAGAGAAGTTTTTTCAATTTGCCCTTTACGTTAGCATTTACGCTTCTACCAAAGAAGAACTGGATCGGTTAACAGACGACATTATTGCTCTTCTGGGCACGAAGCTCGTCTACGCGCGCAAAGCCCTGTATCAGGCCGAACAAGGGTTTACCTCAACCGTGCCTCTAGGCACCGATGAACTGCAAATTACTTTTAACATGAATACCTCGCCCATTGCCTCGGCCTTTCCTTTTGTTTCTTCCGAGCTCACTTCTGACAATGGCATTCTTTACGGCATTAACAGACACAACAACAGCTTAATTCTTTTTGACCGATTTTCTTTGATGAACGCCAACACCGTGGTTTTTGCCACAGCCGGCGCCGGCAAAAGTTATGCTATCAAATTAGAAGTCTTGCGCTCTTTGATGATGGGCGTGGATGTTATTATTATTGATCCGGAAAAAGAATATCAGCATTTGTGCGAGGCCGCGGGCGGTACTTACCTTAATATTTCTTTAAGTTCCGACACCAAGGTTAATCCCTTTGATTTGCCTCATGCCATCAGCCAGGACACGCAAACAGGCGATATTATCAGGAGCGCCGTCATCACCCTCAAGGGTCTATTGAGAATAATGCTCGGCCAATTTACCCACGAAGAAGATTCTCTCATGG
>MGEP01000048.1:213-520 GCA_001791425.1 Candidatus Uhrbacteria bacterium RIFCSPLOWO2_02_FULL_48_12 | reverse complement strand
ACTTACGCCAAAAAAGACATTACACCAGATGCTGATCTCTCTCATGTTGAACCGCCGGTAATGCAAGATCTTGAAGAAGTCTTAAAGGGCATTGAAGGCACGAAGGATTTAATCGCCCGTTTGCAAAAATACACCAACGGCACTTTTGCCGGCCTCTTGAATAACCCCACCAACGTAACTATGGACAATCAGCTGGTGGTGTTTTCCGTGCGTGATCTGGAAGACGAACTTCGCCCCATTGCCATCTATACCATCATAAATTACATCTGGAATATCGTACGCTCCGAGGTTAAAAAACGCATTCTGG
>MGEP01000048.1:0-147 GCA_001791425.1 Candidatus Uhrbacteria bacterium RIFCSPLOWO2_02_FULL_48_12 | reverse complement strand
AACGCTGCCGCAAATATTATCTTGGCATCACCACCATTACCCAGGATGTTAATGATTTTTTGACTTCACCCTATGGGCAGGCCGTGGTAAACAATTCTTCCATGCAGCTCCTCTTGAAGCAATCGCCGGCGGCCATTGACTTAGTGC
>MGEP01000047.1:5680-16549 GCA_001791425.1 Candidatus Uhrbacteria bacterium RIFCSPLOWO2_02_FULL_48_12 | reverse complement strand
AAATCAAAATAGTTATCTTGACTTATAATCTCATATTCTGAATTCTGGTAATTTTTTGTCCATTCCTTGGGCGGTTTTTTATCCTTGGCTTTCCATTTCAGCTCGTAACCGTATAGCTTCCCCCCTCGCTCCTCTACCCAGTCAATTTCCTGACCGTCCCAAGTGCGCCAAAAATAGTTATTAGAATATATTTTCTCATACCCCTGTTTTCTTATTCTTTCCATAATAAGATAGTTTTCCCAAAGTTTGCCGACATCATCGCGCAAATCCAAAAAGTTAAAATTAGAAATTACGGCGTTTCTCACGCCATTGTCAAAAAAATAATACTTGCTTTTTTGGGTCACTTCTTTGCGAAGATTGCGGCTAAGACCGCGCAAATTGTACAAAACAAAAGTTTTCTCCAAAATATCCAAATAGCGAGCCACGGTTTTGTAATCAATGCCCAATTGCCGGCCTATTTCTGACAGTGAAACTTGATTGCCTAACTGAAAAGCCAATAATCGCAAAAGATCAAGAATAATTTTTGAATTTTTTACTTTGTCCAATTCTAAAATATCTTTCAATAGATATGAGCCCACTATCTCACCAAGAAGTCTTTTCTTTTCCCCAATATCGCCAGAGGAAACTATTTCCGGATACCCGCCAAACACCAAAAATCCTTCAAGCTTTTGTTTTAACTCAAAATCATTATAAAGCTTTTTCAGTTCAAGCTGGGAGATAGGAAAAAGAGTAAGGGTAATTTTTCGGCCAGTCAGCGGCTCGCCGATTTGCCCAGCCAAATCAAAAGACGAAGAACCGGTGGCAATTACTTTTATATTCGGCATTTGATCAACTAAAATTTTCAGACCTTGTCCGACATTTTTTATCTTTTGCGCTTCGTCAATAACGATAAGCTCATAACCCTTGGCATACTCCAAAATCTTGGAAAAATCGCCTGACTCAAAGACTTCCTGTACTCTAACATCTTCGCCCGAATCCATCCTGTATTTTAATCCGCTGTCAGCTAAAAAATCTTTGAGCAGAGTGGTTTTTCCCACTTGGCGAGGGCCATAAATTACCAACACTTTGCCTGTTTTCAAATAATTTGACAGATTTTGATAATATCTTGGAATTTTCATATTTTAAGTATACCAAATCCTCAAAATATGTCAATTTCAAGGAAGTACAAAAAGTGAAGCTCCACGACTTTAACAATCGTGGCCTCCACGGGGACTAGGGGTGGAGAGAAACCCCGCACCGCCCCGCCACTGCGGGGCTGGTGCGTTGGGTATAAACAGTCCTCCCACTGGTTGCGTTGGCTATATTAAAAAACCGGCGACACGGTAAAAATCGTGGAAGGATTTTTGAAGGAGATTAAGTGAGGCATCAAGCCACTAACGCCGAGGATATGCGATGAGTAGGCCGGCTATTGCGGCAACACTAAAATAAATAAGGCGTTGCGTATTCCCATCCATAAAAGTGAGAACAAGACCATAAATGGCGACAGATTCAGCTAAAGCAAATTGCAATAATTTTGGAACAAAAATAGAAGATGTATCTGCTGGCAGACTATTGCCCATCTTTGCTTGAATAACTAATACGGCGACAAGCTCCACGACTGATAAACCGATTAATATTTGCACTAACAAAGGATAAGCCGCCTCGCTACTTTTTTGAACAACGATCCGAGCGATAATGTTGAAGATAAAAACAGCCATGACATACCCACCCCAAAGGATACGTAACGTAAACAGACTGTTGGTCGGAGTACGCTCGTCCATAAAAAATCTTTACTACTTTATTTTTTCTTTCAAATATGTGGAAAGCGACCGCACGCCTTCAAAAAATTCCACGGGTAGGGCGAAGATAACGGTCTTTGAGGGGTCAGGATTTATTTTTTCAATTGTTTGCAAGGTTCTCATTGATATGCCGCCCGGAGCCGCGCTCAAAACTTGCGCCGCTTGAGATAATTTCTCGGCTGCCGCAAATTCACCCTCCGCTCTAATTATAACGGCTCGTCGTTCACGTTCAGACTCGGCCTGTTTGGCCATCACCCTCTTCATGTCCGCTGGCAATTCAATGTCTTGAATCTTGACGTCGGTAACGTT
The DNA here is from genome assembly GCA_001791425.1 of Candidatus Uhrbacteria bacterium RIFCSPLOWO2_02_FULL_48_12. Classification (GTDB taxonomy): domain Bacteria; phylum Patescibacteriota; class Patescibacteriia; order GWA2-46-9; family GWA2-46-9; genus GWA2-46-9. The sequence goes on along the minus strand of MGEP01000047.1, from coordinate 14,462 downwards.
AATGCCCCAGCTCTTCGTCGCCTCATCCACAATCTTCTTAATTTCAGCGGAGATTGTCTCTCGTTCCGACAAAAGAGAATCAAGCTCTACGCCGCCAATAACATCACGCAAAGCCGCCTGCGCGTACTGCGACACGGCCGTCGTAAAATCCTGAATGTTAAGAGTGGCCTGCTCGGCATTCTCAACATTAAAATACACCACAGCATTGATGCCAACTGGCACGTTATCTTTTGTTATAACCTCTTGTTGCGGAATATCAATGGTCGTAATGCGCAAGTCCACTTTAATCATTCGCTGAACCGCAGGGAAAATCCAATTGAGCCCCGGGATCCGCGTGCTGGTGTAGCGACCCAAAGTAAGCACCACTCCCCGTTCGTATTGATCTATCACCCTTAACCCGCTGATAATAAAGCTGATAATAAAAAAGACGATAATTGCTATGGCCCACAAAAAAAATATTGGCATATATTTTGTTAGTTAAACAATTTAACTAAAATAAGTATAGCACGATATGATAAACAATGCCAGCATTCCCGCGCTTCTGTGCTTTTATGTTATACTTTCGGCTTAATGCGGGCAAACTAGAGAACTCGCACGGGGCATTAGACTCCGTACTCGTATGGGAGAATTGCACCTCGCTCCCCGCCCAGCCGCGGCGGGGCGGGGGGCGGGGCATTCTCTAACGGGGTAAATATATGAATTTTTGGTCAAAACTCAAACAGCCATTTTTTATTTTAGCGCCCATGGCCAATGTCACGGACGCCGCTTTTCGCCGGTTAATCGCCAAATATGGTAAGCCAGATGTTTTGTACACGGAGTTTGTTTCCGCTGACGGCCTTTGCTCCAGGGGCAAGGAAAAACTTTTAGTTGACCTGCTTTACGCAAAAAAAGAACGGCCGATTGTCGCGCAGATTTTCGGCGCGAACCCAGAAAAAATTTATGAAGCGAGCGCCCTCATAAAAAAACTCGGTTTTGACGGCTTGGATATAAACATGGGCTGTCCGGATCGCACCGTGGAAAAACAAGGAGCTGGCGCGGCCCTCATGAAAAATCCGAAATTGGCTAGACAAATAATCCGCGCCGCCAAAGACGGCGCCAAGGGTTTGCCTATTTCCATAAAAACAAGAATTGGATACAACAAAAACGAAATTGACACTTGGCTACCTGAATTGCTCGCGGAAAAACCAGCCGCCATTATTATTCACGCGCGCACTAGAAAAGAAATGTCAAAAGTGCCGGCTCACTGGGGGGTCATCACGCAAGCGGTTGCCATTGCCAATGGAAGCGGCGTACTAATTATCGGCAATGGCGATGTCAAAAGCATTGAAGAAGGACGACGCTTAGCCAAAGAGACTGGGGCGGACGGCATAATGATTGGCCGCGGCATTTTTGGCAACCCCTGGATGTTTAGCAAAAAAAATTGGGCAAAAATATCACTACCCGCAAAACTCAAGGCACTGGTTGAGCATACTAAACTTTTTGAAAAATTATTGGGTCAAGCAAAAAATTTTAACATAATGAAAAAGCACTACGCGGCCTATGTTTCGGGATTTAGCGGCGCCAAAGAATTAAGAGGGCGACTTATGGCCGCCAAAAACGCGGCCGAAGTGGAAACTATTATAAAAGCGGCTTTAACCGAAAAATTTTAGTGTTCATTGGTCTAACATTGTTATTGATTAGTGCGATATAAGGGGTGATTATTAGCGGCGTAAGTAAGTTATCCACAAACAAAAATAAAACTAATAATTTGAATGTGCTATAATACTTACAGCACCTTAAATACAAGCATACTTTCAGGGAAGTGAGGTGATCTCCCCGCTTGAGCGAGGAGTAGTCCTCCGCAGTCCCGCTACGGTAATCCCCGCCTTGGGCGTGGTGAGCCCGAATACTGAAGTATTGCTTTATCAAGCTGCGGCTCTTCGATAGAAGGAGCGCGGTGGCTGAAGAAGAAGATTTCTTCCTGTAGTATATTGCGGTAAATCAACCGCAGTAAAGATGGGCCCCGCCCGGGCGGGGTAGAAATTTTCTATTCTGACACCTTCGCTCCCTTTGGGGCGTTTTTTGTTCTCCTTCGTCCGCCTTGAGCGGACTTCGGAAGAATGAAAACATATCTCGCGGCAAGCCGCGAGGTACATGTAGGAGTTTCATTTCCTTCATGAAAAACCCTCTCCGAAAAAGCCAACTAGAGATACGCACCTTTAGTGCGCCGGCGAGAAACACTCGCCGCACGTCTCTGCCCTACTGCACAGCTGGAGACTCACAAAGTCACAGCACCGCAGCCGCACCGCCCCAGACCCGCCTTCTGCCCTTCTTCCTTTTCTTCCACTTTTTCTCATAGGATGATCGCGGGTCTTTTTTATTTACTCAACCACAGTTCCTCTCTCCATATTTAGCACTCATTCATGTCATAAATCATAATTTAATCTCATACAAACCTCATACATATAACTAAACAGCGTCTATGTCTATACCATCATACTAGTATGATGGTAGTTTTTCTTCTCAATTCGTCCGCGGAGGGGCGCCTTGAGTGAGTCTATGAATTTCTCCGGGCTTGCGCTCGGGGTGTTGCGGCGGTGGGATAAAAAAATTATTTTTTTAAACATCAAAGAAGCTGCGCAATTATGGTGCCTCATTTTTGTATAACCACATTATTTCTGTCTATCATCATACTAGTATGATGATATTGAGCAATGATTGGTCAAGAACCAATAATGAAGTTCCTCGCCCCCGCCATAGCGGGGCGGGGGGGATTTGGGAAGGTGCGGGGATAAAAAAGGGGCGTTGCCGTGTTTGCGGCAACGCCCATGGGTTGGACTAGAGTTCGAGTTTTTGCTTCCAGTGCAACGCGACTGCCTTAGCTTTCTTGGCGGCGATGCCGGTATAGAGAGATGGATTTGAGAGAATCTGCCTCTGATACGGTGTCATCTTCTCGAGATACGGCTGCATTTCCGCATCGCTGATAACGACTTCTTCAAGCGGCCGCTTCTCGCGCTGGGCTTGAAGCGTGAGCTTCCGCACCTTCTCGTGCGCGTCAGAGTGTCCCTGCGCGGCAAGAATGATGTAGAGCGGCTCGGCCGCCACCAAACCCTTTTGCATGGCGAGGTTGCGTTCCAAGCTGGCGCGGTCAACAGTGAGCTTTTTCATGGTTCGCGCGAGGCGCTTCGCCATGTGAACCATGTAGGCGATGATTTCCGGATGTGTCCGAATAGAGCCGCCGTTTGTCATATCTCTTTGGTGTTCGCTGATTTGATCCATGAACACTGTCACCATGCGCGGCGCGACGATCTTCCAACAACTCTTGACGTTTTCAAAATTGATGGGGTTGCGTTTTTGCGGCATGGTTGATGAACCGACTTGCGCCGCCTCAAACTCTTCGCCAACTTCTCCAATTTCCGTCCGCTGGAGATTTCGCATATCATCAGCGAGATTCGCGAGTATGCCCGCCGCGACTGTTACTTCACAGAGTAGCCGCGTCATTGCCTCCGGCGGCACAACTTGCGTGGAACATTCGGCCGGCGCGAGGCCAAGTTCAGCGAGTACTTCGTGCTCAAATTCTTCGGGATCATCGAAGAAGAGCGATTGGGCGTTGTATGCGCCGACTGCTCCCGAAAACTTACCCGGAAGTTTTTCCGCCAGCGCTTTCAGTGTTTCAATCGAATCACCGAGGCGGCTAACGTATCCAGCTATGGCGAAGCCGAACGTGATTGGAACCGCGTGCTGGCCATGCGTCCGGCCGACCTGCACTGTTTCCGCTTCGCGGAGCGTAATATCAACGAGTACTCCTTCCAGCTTTGTGAGTGTTGGGATAAGTACCCTCTCGATGGCATTCCGAGATCGAACAGCGTTCGCCGAATCAATGATATCGTTCGAGGTTGCCGTCAGATGGATGTACAGCTTCGCGGCGGCACTCACTTTGGCGCGAATGCAATTCACGAGCGCGCGGACATCATGTTGAATCCTATTTTCTTCTTCGTACACCTCGGTAGTCGTTATCTGCCCACAGGCCGCTTCAACTTCCTTCACCACTGCATAAGAACAGATTCCGCGGCGCGCAAGTACTCTCACAAGCGCAAGCTCCACTAGAAGCTTGTAGCGGGTAAACCCGTTTTCGGAGAGATACTTTGCCGCTTCCTCATCCCAGTACCGATAGTCAATCGGCGAGAGACTGTCAAACTGATCGCCTGTTTTCATGTGTCCTCCTCGCTATTCGTCTTCTTAATCTCCTTAATTGACGACGCATGCGCACGAAGATAAGCCGCCACAGAACTGTTAGGTCATCTCTGATTTTGCTTTTCCCGCTGGTGCCTAATTCAATCAATATGAGAGAACAGATCATCAGACCCGTCAGCAAAAAAAACGAGAAACAACAACAGCAATAAACTGATGAATGCACCCATTCGTATTTCCTCCTTTCAAAGGACGTTCTTGGTCAACAAAAAACTGTGGTTCTGCCAGTCCACATCCTATCAGCATTTAACAATTTTTTCAAATCCTACGCAACGACTCGCGTTGACCGCTTTTTAACTACAAAAGATCTCCCCTTTTGCTGGAAGCAAAAAGAACTTAAGGCGCGCCGCGAGAGGTCCTTAGTTATTCCGCAAGAGAAACGACCGCACCGTCTTTGGTCCCTTGGGAGAGCTTGATAGCTACTTCCTCTCCGGCCTTGCCCGAGGCAATGTCTTCGTGGTTCACCTGCATTGAGCCAACCGCTTCCTCAAACTCGTGATCGCCCTTGCTTACCTTGATGCGATCGCCGACCTTGAGGGGGTGAGCCAGCTTGACCACGGCCACACTCGCTCGGTCATACCAGTGGACCACCTTGCCAATTACCTTATCCATAGGTATTAGCTTAATGAATAAATAAATTAAATGACGGGAAAACTGGGCTTTTTAATCTACCCGCTAAGATCTTAGCGCTCTATGATATTACCGCAATAATAATTTTTAGCAAGTGCCGCCCTCCTCGCTCGCGCCGGGGAATAGAGCATCCAACACTTTGCCAAACCCCGGCAGAAGTTCAAAATTTCTCGCTTCTTTAAGCCCAACCCATTGGTATTTTTGCGCCTCTGAGTCAAGTTTAACTTTGTTGGTCTTAACTTCCACAAGCACTGGATGGACTATCCAAGTTTTATTGTATTTTGGTGCTTCTTCGTCAAAAATTTGCCCGACTCTTATAGAGATTATATCTTCGGGTGCAATGCCTGCTTCTTCTTTCAATTCATCCTTAACTTTTTCTTCCAAACTTTTTTCGTCATCCAAAAAACCGGAAATGCCATTCCAATAATTCGGATACAGTTTCATCTTCTCGCTTCTTTTGACAATCAAAATTTTATCTTTGTGCTTGACCACGCAGTTGATGACCGGCGCCCAGCGAATGCCAGTGTAATCAACTTGGCCAAGCTTGGGTTTGAATCCTGATTTTCTCATTTGAAAATATTGAAACTGATAAAAACGACTCTGCTTGCTCCATCAACAATAGACCAGATTTGCGCGGGGGGGGACTTGAACCCCCAAGCCCTTGCGGGCGCTACCACCTCAAGGTAGTGCGTGTACCAAATTTCGCCACCCGCGCACAATTCAATAGCTTTATTATAAAATACCTATCCCACTTAAACCACTCCTCCATCTCCCCAACCCCTCATCGTTCAACATTCGCTTATTCGTGCGAATGTTAATACTGACAAAAACTAAGAAAATCTAAACTGCCAAATACGCTATCTCTTTTCTTTTATCTCCGTCAATTTTTTCTTGGAAGTTCTAAGGAAATTCAACTTGGCACGACGCACGCGGTATCGTTTTTTAACATCAATCTTCGTAATTGAGGGCATATGCAAAGGATAAATTTTTTCTACGCCAATACCTTCGGAAATTTTTCTGACGGTAATGGTCGCACCCGGCTCTGAGCCGTGCCGACGGGCGAGCACTGTGCCCTCAAACACCTGCACGCGCTCCTTTTCTTCGCCCTTGGGCGTTGTCTCTTTAATCTTTTGATGCACTCTAATTAACGTACCGGGCTGAACAGCAGGATAAATAACTTTTTTGTCGCTCATAATCTTTTGAAATTAAAGACCCCCTCATGGGGATCAAGCGTCAATATAATAAACTAATTTATACAAAGGGTCAATGGCCCTTGGTGGCCTTGATAATTTCCGCAACTTCGGCAATGGCCGTGTGCAGTTCGCCCCGGGCATTCACCACCCGATAGTCGTATTCGGTCTGTTTTTTTAATTCGCGCAGGGTCTCGGCCCAGCGGACGCGGCGCTGTTCAGGAGAAAAAACATGATGGTTAAGACGCTCCTTTAATTCTTCCATGGATCCAGGGAGAATAAAAATAGTCACTGTCTTTAATAACTGCAAACGGCAAAGCGCATCCGCGCCGCGCACGTCAACCTGCTGAATAACATCATGGCCGGCCGCCAGCCAATTTAGCAGAGGCCGTCGAGGCGTGCCAAAACGGTGGTTTCTAACCGGCGCCCATTCCAAAAATTCTTTATTTTTAATTTTTCGCAAAAACATTTCTTCTGACACATAATGATAGGTTTTACCGCTGATTTCGCCGGCTCTTTTCTGGCGAGTGGTCATCGTTACCAACTTACGCAATTTCAGTGATTTCATTTTAAGAAGACCGCGCAAAATGGAATCTTTGCCCACGCGCGATGGCCCCACCAATAAAAATAATGTTCCTTGTCTCTTCATGAGAGTGTATTTAAAAAATTCTGAAGCTCGCCCTCAAGCGGCGACGTGAATTCCTGCCACTGTCCTTTGAGGTCAAAAAATCCAAGAGCGGTTGCTTGAAGAAAGGGACGGCCGAGATCGCCGATTGGTTTTTTAACGTTTTTCTTTTTAAGGCCGTAAAGAGTGTCGCCAACTATTGGGTGCCCAAAGGCCTTTAAATGCGCTCTAATTTGATGAGTGCGGCCGGTCACGAGTTTAAGTTCCAGTAGAGTATGATGCGGGAACCTTTGCAAAACAGTAAAGCGCGTTTCGGCACTGCGCCCATCCTGGCCCTTGGGCCGCGCGGCCATTCGGCCCGGATATGTTTTGGAACGCGCCAACACAAAATCAAGCACGCCATCGGGCTGTGGCACCACTCCCTCCACCAGCGCGGTGTAAATTTTTTTAACCAAACGTTCTTTGAACTGCCTCTGCAGTTCATCATACATTTTTTGGGTTTTGGCCGCAACCAAAAGCCCGCCGACATCTTTATCAAGGCGATGGACAAGGCCCGGCCGCGAGGCGTCGCCAACGGAAACGATGGACGGATAGCGCTTGATTAAGGCGTCGGTCAATGACGGCGCGCCGTTGCCGGCGGCTGGATGGACCAACAGGCCGACGGGTTTTAAGATGACGGCATAATCGTCTGTTTCCGCGGCGATATTTATCTCTGGCTCTTCAAGAAAAACTTTTTTTGCGACTATTTTTTCTTTGACGATAATCCGCTCCCCCTCTTTTAGCCAGTGATGCACACTGGGCGCTTTCTTATTAATTTCCACCAAGCCGCTGGTGATCATCTTTTTGACTTGATTGCGCGTCAACTTCAGGGCCGAAGTCAAAAAAATATCCAGCCGCTTGCCCGCAAACTCTGCCGGCACTTTAAATATTTGTTTTTTCATGTTCGCGAAGTACAAAATTTATGGCTTGACGTTTTGTTTTCACCAACCCCAGCAATTGCTGTTCGCGCAAACGCCTAAGCAACAATCCAACCATGGGACCGCTCGGTATATTCAAGACAGACATGAGTTCGTCTCCATTCAGAAGAGCCGGGGGTAAATGATGATTGCGCTCGCCCATGCGTTTCAATGTTCGCCACAACGTTCGCAAATGATTAAGAGCCGGGCGGCCGCCCTTGGGAATGGTGGCTAAACTATCAATCAAAATCAATTCCTGCAGCTTGGCGGCTAATGGATGGCGCACAAAATATTTTTCTATTGTGGTCAGCTTCATCTCGCGCGCCCGGTCATGAAGCAAAAGCAAGTGGTGGCCTATCAGCCACTCCAAATGATCGGGGTTCACGTGATAATGGCTCTCCATGGGCGGCGAGGCCAACTTTAACCGCTCGGCAATTTCTTTAGCCATTCTAGCACCAACGCTATCGTGGCCATCAAAACGAATTCTATCAACGCCATGCTCTTTGGGTGTTTTTAGAGTATAGGGCTTACCTAGATCATGCCAGAGAACAGCCATGATTAGCTCGGCATCTGGGCGCTCGGTAAAATAAGTTTTGAAGCGCTTTGATTTCAACACTTCAAGAGCCAAAACAGTATGGCGCCAAACCGTGCCTTCCATATGATACGGTTTTGGCTGGGGGCAGGTTTTCATGGGCATCATCTCCGGAACCAAAACATTTAGAGCGCCGCTTTTATCATAAAGCTCCAGCGCTTTCACCGGATCAGCATAAAAGGTCTTGAGCATTTCTTTGGCCAGCACCTCGCGCGGCACAATATTAAGACCATCCCTAACGTCATTCAGATGTTTCACTAAAAATTTAAGCGCCTGCCATGTTTTTGGTTCAATAGAAAAATTTAACTCGGCCGCAAAGCGAAGACCTCTGAGCATCCGCGAAAAATCTTCACGAAAACGATCCTCCGGCTTGCCCACTGTTCTTAACTTGCGCGCCTTGAGATCTTTAAGACCAAGGCCGAGATCAATCATGCGTTTCTCAAAAATATTCCATGCTAAGGCGTTCACCGTAAAATCGCGACGGCGCAAATCATCTTCTATTGTGACGGAAGAGCGGCTTATCACTTTAACGTCGCGATAAGCGCCCGTGCGCCCCTTG
>MGEP01000047.1:1157-5560 GCA_001791425.1 Candidatus Uhrbacteria bacterium RIFCSPLOWO2_02_FULL_48_12 | reverse complement strand
TGCGCCACCAGTTTGGCCCGCGGCACGCCGGTCACCACAAAATCAATATCTTTACAGCCGCGGCCAAGCAGTAAATCACGCACAAAACCGCCCACGAGGTACAACCGACCTTGGGGGTATTTCTTTACAAGAGCGCGGGCAAAAGATAGGGTCGGGCTTTTCCAAGCCCGCTTTTGCCAGCGTCTGATAGCCGATACATTATTCATATGCCGCTATTGTATCACAAAAACGGCTAAGGGCCTCACCGCCCCTACACCGGGCAGAGAGTGAAGCTCCACGACTTTACGCCGCCCCGCCCCCCGCAGGGCGGGGCGACCAACGGCTTACTCGCCCCGCACCTTTCCTTTAGCAGGGGTGGGAGTTGAACCCACGACCAACGGCTTATGAGTCCGCTGCTCTACCGCTGAGCTACCCTGCCATAAGAAAGGTGCGGGGTGAAAGTCCCTCGCTCCCCGCCAAAAGCTTCGCATTTAGACGGGCCAGTCAAAATGCGCCATGCGCTTTTGTCTGGTAACCAACTGCTTGCCCCAACACTCGGCCGAGCCGCAGTCGTTGGGGAACTACTCTAGCCATAATTTGTGGCTTGAATATAACAGAAGCTTCCTAAATGTGCAATAATCTTGGTTGGTGTATATTAGTTTAATATTAGTATCCATTAGTGAATTATATGTGTTTGACGCTCCTCATTCCGACCGATATACTGATCCCAGCTATACTCAGCATTGAACTGCCGGTTATACATAAAATATGAACATCCGCCGTCTTATTATCATCATTGTCTTTTCTACCTTCTTAATCGTGGCGGTGATGGCCGGCGCACTGCGAAGCAAGCAACCTTCTGCTTTAAAGCAAACCATATCGAACAAAGAAACGGATTCCATAATTATCGTGGCTACCACCTACCCTCTTTATGATTTTACGCGCGCCGTGGTGGGCGAGGCGCCCGGCGTCACTGTTAAAAATCTTTTGCCCTTCAATGTCGGGCCGCATGACTTTTCGCCAACAACAGAAACCACCGCCACCATCAGCGCGGCCAGCGTTATCATCAAAAATGGATTGGGGTTTGATGCCTATATTGAAAAGCTAATTGCCGCCAGCGGCTCCCGAGCGGTCATTATCAATACCAGCACTGGCTCAGAAATTCTATACAATAACGATGCGCCTGACGTGCACATCTGGTTAAACCCCAAAAATGCCGTTGTTCAGATACAGCACATCCGTGACGCCTTAATCGCCATTGATCCGGAAAATAAAAACATCTATGAACAAAACACCGGCCGCTACATGACGCTTATTAATAGGTTGGACAGCGAGTACGAACAAACTTTAGAGAAAGTCAGTCAGAAAAAATTTGTTTCATATCACAGCGCCTTTCGCTACCTCGCTAAACGGTATGGGCTTGAGGAGTCAGCCACTGTCGTTTCGGCTCCTGAAGCAGAACCATCGGCGCGGGAAATCGCCTTGATCACCAAAATAATAAAAGACCAAAAAATAAAAGTTATTTTCTCGGAGCCGCAGTTTACTCCAAAGATCGTGGAGTCGCTGGCAACCGACCTTAATTTACAAATTTTAATCCTTGATCCAGTAGAAACTGGAAGTGCCGAAGATAATTATCTCGCCATTATGCGGCGCAATTTAGAAGCGCTCAAAAAGGGGCTGCCATAAACCTGTGCCTATTGTCAGCGTTCGCGATTTAAACGTCACCCTAGAAGATCATCATATTCTTCAGAACCTCTCCTTTGACATAGAAGCGGGAGAGGTGGTTTGCCTCATCGGCCCAAACGGCTCCGGCAAAACGACCCTTATTAAAACCTTGCTGGGACTTATCCCCTACGCGGGATCTGTCACTGTTCTTGATGGCCCGCCCGGCGCGCCGCGCGGCCGCCTTGGTTACGTGCCGCAAAAAATTGATTTTGATAGAACTATACCATTGACAGTGCGCGACCTTTTAAGCTTTTTTACCGAGCGAGCGGATAGTAACGACAAACATTATAAGAAGTGCCTTGATCTCGTTGGGGCGGGCGACCTCCTTGATCGGCGGCTCGGTGATTTATCGCAAGGAGAGTTCCAGCGGGTGATCATGGGACTGGCTCTTCATCGCCATCCGCAGCTTCTCATTTTAGACGAACCAGCGGCCGGAGTTGACCTAGAGGGCGAAGTAGTATTTTACGAAATACTTAATAAATTAAAAACGGAGGAAAAACTAACGGTTATTTTAGTGTCCCATGATTTAAGCGTGGTTTATCGCTATGCCACCCAAGTGCTCTGTGTCAATCACGCTCTGGTGTGCCGCGGCCTGCCCCAAGAAGTGCTGACAGCCGACACGCTCGGACAACTTTACGGCCACGGCGCGGTTTATCATCATCCTGAACGGCCGCACCCCGCCGTTCGGTTATAAACAAAGTATGTTTCTTGATCTCCTCGTATCGCCGCTTGCTCACCCTTTCTTTTTAAGAGCGCTCACGGCCGGCCTCCTGCTGGCCATCGCCGCGAGTTTTATCGGTGTTTTTGTAGTGCTTCGCAAAATGTCTTTTTTTGGCGACGCGGTCGGTCACTTTGCCTTTACCGGCATTGCCTTGGGGTTTTTATTGGGATTTGACCCAATTCTGGCCGCCGTCGTGTTTTCAATATTAATTGCTATTGGCGTTGGTTATTTGGAAGATAGAACAACTTTATCTCTTGATACTACCATTGGCATATTTTTCTCTGGCGCGGCGGCCTTAGGTATTTTCTTAATTGGCCTCCTGCGGGGCTATCGAGCTGATCTTTTTCAATACCTATTCGGCGATATCCTCGCCATCACTCAGCAAGACATCATCGTCGCGGCTCTGCTTGTCGTCGTTACTTTGACAACCATGGCCCTTGCTTGGCGGCCGCTTTTGCAAATCACTTTCAATAAAGACTTGGCTCGCGTCAATGGTGTTAAGGTAGATTTCTGGGAATACGCTTTTTTGGTGCTGCTGGCGCTGGTGACAGCGGCCAGCATAAAGACCGTTGGCATTCTTTTGGTCACGGCTCTTCTTATTGTGCCGGCCGCGGCCGCCAAACAAGCAGCCAAAAATATAAGACAACTTTTAGTTTTCACCATAATAATTAGCTTGTTAAGCGTAGTTTTTGGATTATTCGGCTCTTATTATTGGAATACGGCTTCTGGCCCGGCCATCATTTTGGTTAGTTTGCTGTTCTTTGTTTTATCTTTGTTGTGGTGAGGGAAGAATTTGAAAAACTGGTTGAAGAGGCACTGGCCGAAATTCCTGAAAAATTCCGCTCTCTTATGGATAACGTCGCTATCGTGGTTGAAGATCGGGCGCGGCCAGAGCGCGGGCAAGAAATTGGCATTCGCCAAAACGAAGTTTTGCTGGGGCTTTATGAAGGCGTGCCGCAGACCCAGCGCGGGCCGCATTACAGTTTAGTGCCGCCGGACAAAATAACTATTTTCCAAAACACCATTGAGGAAATCGGCGGAACCAATGCAGGAATCCGCGAGCTCGTCAAAGACACGGTTTGGCATGAAATCGCGCATCACTTTGGCTCGGATGAACGACGAGTGCGCAAAGCTGAGGTGCGCCGCCGGCATCACTCTGCCTAATAAAGTCATAATTCAAAAGTCAAAGGTCATAAGTCCAAGTCAAAAGCCAAAAGTTTTGAATTTTGCATTTTCCAGCCCGAGGCGGGTCGGCCTTGGGCAAAGAGTTTTGACCTTAGGGATAGATATTAGTATTTAGAAATTCTTCCTGTTTATGCCCTTCAACCTTGATCTTCCAGCATTCATTACTGCCATTGGCCATCTCGGCGTTTTTGCCATTATTTTTGCCGAGTCTGGGTTATTTATTGGATTTTTTTTACCCGGCGACAGCTTGCTTTTTACGGCCGGCCTTTTGGCCTCCAAGGGATATCTAAATCTGGCTTTGTTGGTTGGCGGTTCGGTGGTCTCGGCGATTTTGGGCGACAGCGTGGGATATGCTTTTGGCCGACGAGTCGGCCCAAAAATTTTCTCCCGTGAAGATTCAATATTATTTCACAAAAAACACATTAAACGCACGAAAAAATTTTACGAGAAGCATGGCGCAAAAACTATCATATTGGCGCGCTTTATGCCCATTGTCAGAACCTTCGCGCCGATTTTGGCGGGTGTTGGCGAAATGCGCTATCGCACGTTTATCACCTATAATGTCATGGGCGGCGCTTTATGGGCGGCGGGAGTGCCCATGCTCGGCTACACGCTCGGCCAAACAATCCCCGGCATTGACCGATATCTTATTCCAATTGTCTTGGTTATAATATTTCTTTCTGTTCTACCGCCCATCTTGGAAATAATACGCGAGAGATCCAAGGGGGTTCACGAAAAATCGAAAAACGTATAGGATATTACTAACTTGCGGGTATCGTATAAAGGCTATTAT
>MGEP01000047.1:0-1063 GCA_001791425.1 Candidatus Uhrbacteria bacterium RIFCSPLOWO2_02_FULL_48_12 | reverse complement strand
GCAGGCGCGCCTCGCGGTTGGCCAAGACGAGGTTCGAGCCGAACACTTGTTCGGCAGCAACCTTTTTATTGAAAAGGTTGCCATCCCTTGCGGTTTTCTCAAGAGATGAAGCGACTTTTATCCATTCTCTCATCGGTTCGAGCCAACCATTCTGCTTTTGTTCAAGGTTAGTCATTTGCTCCTCCAGCGACTTCTTTTCGCTCAACAACTTTGCCTTTTCTCCACGATATATTTCTCGGTCAATGTCTTGTTCTAAATACCCATCAAGAAGTCGCTGGAGCTTGGTAGTAATGACTTTGATTCTCTCTTGGTTTTTTTGAACAAAAGCAGAAACGGATTGGGCGGACTTTGATTTGTCTTTTTCTAATCTTGCGTTTAGTTTTTCCGCCCAATCCTGTGGCAAAGAAACTTTTTGTAGAAGTGATGAAATTTGCGCGTCCAAAGATTCTTGGCGAATACAGGGTTCGGGACATTTGAAGTTTTTGCGCTTCTTAGTGCAGTGATAATAGGTGTAGAAATGTTGCGTGCCGTTCTTTTGATTTTTCACCCTGTATTCGCCAGTAACCATCATGCCGCAAGTTCCGCAATGAAGCAGGCCACAGAAAACTTGCGGCTCTATGGTAGATTTATGTCGTGGTCTTCCTCTCTGCTTCAAAACTTCCTGAACTTTATCAAAAAGTTTCTTTGCAATGATTGGCTCGTGCTTGCCCTCGTATATTTCTCCTGCATAGCGAAATAGTCCAGTATAGAAGGGATTTGAGAGGATAAAAGTCGCTCTTGAGATGTGGATTCTCTTTCCGCTTCGGGAAACTAATTTGTGTTGCGCCAAAAATTCTCCAATATCTTCCAATCTTTGATCGCCTTGCGCGTATAGCTCAAAAGCCTTGCGAACAACCGGAGCTTGCTTTTTATCCACGACAACAGATTTATTGCGCGAGTCATTGATATAGCCAACCGGCGCAAGGCTTGGATATTCGCCTCGTTTAACTTTTTGGCGCAATCCCCGTTTAGTATTTTCGGAAAGAGAATCCACATAGTATTTGCTTTGCCCAAAGGCGATGTT
>MGEP01000046.1:2425-6305 GCA_001791425.1 Candidatus Uhrbacteria bacterium RIFCSPLOWO2_02_FULL_48_12 | reverse complement strand
TGCCTTGCCGCGATACTCGAATCGCCGCCATGTTCCTCGAAAGGCGGAAAGAGATGCGAGCGCTTGCTCGTCGGAAATGCCGAGGACTTTTGCGACTCCCCATGCGGCTTTTGCGTTAAGCAAATTGTGCGCGCCAGGGATATGCAACTTGAATCCTTCAGGAAGTTTCAGTACGGCAAAGTCGCCGTTCTGACAAGGAGAGTTCTTTACCACGGCTTCTACATTCGGCGCATGCGAGTCAATGACGAGATAGCCGTCCTTCGGAAGCTTCTGTGTCAGTTCCACAAATGCCGATACGATGTCTTCCATGTCACGGTAATAATCCAAATGGTCGGCGTCAATGTTCGTAATCACCAGAATACTCGGCGACAAGTTGAGGAATGACCGGCAGTATTCACACCCTTCAACGACAAGATACTTACTCTTCCCCGCCACGAAGTTCGTCCAAGACGCTGATTTACGCTGATGTAGACGCTGATTTACGCTGATGTTCCCATCTACGTGTATCTGCGTATCTTTATATCCGCGTCCATCTGCGTCTCCAATATCTGCGTTCATCTGCGTCTTGAATCCGCGTGTATCCGCGTGTAGGAACGAGCCGATGATGACGGTGGGGTCTAGCCCAGCGTCCATCATAATCTTCGCAATCATCGCGGTCGTCGTGGTTTTTCCATGCGTCCCGGTGATGGCGATGGTGTATTTATCTTTTGAGATTATGCCGAGCACTTCGGGATACGAGATAACCGGAACCCCGCGCTTCTTCGCCTCTACCAATTCGGCATGTTCTTTCGGCACGGCAATTGTATAAATCACTAGCTCGCAATCAGCCGGAATGTTCTTCGCATCCTCTCCGATACAAATAGTTGCACCCGCTTCTTTCAACGCATTCGTCACTTCACTCTCCGCCATGTCCGACCCGCTCACTTTTTTCCCTTCAAGCAAAAACATCCGCGCGATGGCCGATGTCCCGATACCGCCTACTCCGATAAAATGCACCAATTTTATTTTTGAGAAATCAATCATGAATCTTGGCAGAAACTATATACGCTAAGACATCAAAATCCGGGTTGAGAAATTCGATCATTTCATAGTCGGGCCGCTCTATACAGCGAAGATTGTTTGGATGTTGAGAAAGATATTGCTGTTTGAAATCCTGATATTCTTCTACATCAAAATCACTGCATCCGACTTGCATACGATAAGGGTCTGGTTTCCGGACGCGAATGTGGGTAATGAAAGTATCTCTCGCTTTAATAGGATGTTGAAGTAAAAATCTAGGCCCATTGTTCTCGCCGACGATTTTCCCCGGCTCTGCAAGAATTTTGCAGAGTTTTTCGTACTCCTCCGGATAGTGCGCAAAAATAGTCAGAGAGGAGACTGGAAAAGTCTTTCCGGTTATTTTCTTACCCAACTCAGAAGCGTGCACGGAGACATACACCACCGCTTCCATAAGCTGTTCCAATGTGTCGATCGGGCTGAAACGGTATAACTTCACTTTACAAACTTTATGAACTTTATAAACTTCCAACTATCTTCAGGAACTGCTCTCCCCTATTCCGCCAAAGGCGGACCAATCAGAATTGGCATACTTAATCATTCTACAGTTTCTTAATCATTTCTACGAACTGATTGCCGCGGTCGTATTCATTTCTAAACCAACGGCCAAAAGAGGCGAGGGCGGGGCTGAAGAGGACGGTATCGCCACATTCTGCAAGTTCCATAGCCGTCTCAACACAATCTTTCAGGGTTTCTTTCATAATAACATCCCCCGCTCGAAGACGAGCTGCGCCCCCTTTGATAAGGGGGAATTCAGAGAGAAGCTTTTCGGTGCCGGTTTCCTTCAGCATTACTACCGCCTTACAATGCTTCGGAATCTCCGCCATCAGTTTGTCCATATCCAGTCCTTTGTCTGTGCCGCCCATGATGAGAACAATGTGATTAGATTCATGATTCAAGAGGCAAGATTCATGAGTTCTTGAATCCTGAATCCTGTTTCGTGAATCTCGCAGTGCTTTGAGCGCGGCGATGGTCGCATCCGGCGTGGTTGCGTTATTGTCGTTGTAAATCTTCACCCCGAGCACTTCGCGTAGAAACTCCAAACGGCCGGGGACTGGTTTGAAGTTTTCTACGGCTTTGCGAATTGCGCTTTCAGGAATCTTAAAGTGCTTCGCAACAGCAATCGCGCAGGCGATGTTTTCAAGATTATGCTCGCCGAGGAGTGGGATTTTCCAATCGCGGGGCACATCAGTCGCTCGGATAATCTCAAAGGTTCGACCTTTTTTCAGATTTAAGGTCGAACCTTTCAAGACCTGCTCGCCCACTATCAGCACATCACCGGGTTTTTGATATTTGAAAATCGCGGCTTTGTCATCAAAATACCGCTTGCGGTCTCCTTTGTAATACACCAAGTGGTCATCAAGAAACGAGGTGAAGACCGCGACTTGCGGAGAAAGTTTTGCATCGTGGAAACCCTGCAACTGCCATGAGTCCAGTTCAAGAACGACAATATCGCCACTTTTTACTTTTTCGAGAAGCGGGAGTGTTGCTTCGGAGACGAGATTACCTCCGCGAAAGACCGCGAGGGAACCTTTGACCTTTAACCTCTGACCTTTGACAATACCCCTTCGCCTCGAAGACTCGGCACTTCCCCTCTGAAAAGGGGCAGAGGAAGAAAGAATCTCGTAAATGAGGGCGGTGACGGTGGACTTGCCGCGGGTGCCAGTTACGCCGACAAGCGTAACCCCCTTCGGCATTAGTTTTGCAAAGAGCGATGCGTCCATTTCTATGGGGATGCTGTGTTTCTGCGCTTCCGCGATGTATAGGGAATCAAGCGGCACTCCGGCGGCTTTGAGAATAAAATCGGGTCCCCGAGCATCGCCAGATGCTTGAGGGCGATTTCTGAAATCTTCCAGTTTGTGTTTCCCGAGCGTGTAGTGTATGTTCTTGAACTTTTTGAGTTTAGCCAAAGAAGGGGCAAGAGTTTTCTCGTCTCGCAAGTCTGTTATTGTAAGCTCTGCTCCATTTTCCGCAAGAAAAATAGCATCGCCAAGACCGCGGCCCAAAAGGCCAAGTCCCATTACTGTCACTTTCTTTCCCTTGAAATATTCTTTGTAATTCAAGTGGGCGAGGAGGGACTTGAACCCTCAACCCTTGCGGGATACGGTTCTGAGCCGTACGCGTATGCCAGTTCCGCCACTCGCCCTTCCAGTGCGCGCGGATGGAATCGGACCATCGACCTCTGTCTTATCAGGACAGCGTTCTACCACTGAACTACGCGCGCAAGAATGTAACAAAAACGCATGTGGACTATATCAAAAACAAGTGTCAGAATCAAACAAAAAAAGAGGCGTTGAGAGGCACCGCCTGCCACTCAACGCCATCCGCTACCAGCCCAGAAATCTGTAAAATATCCAGAGGATGGCAAGCGTCAAATGAATCAGAAGTAGTGCGATAAACACGGAGCGCACTACCTCGGGCAATGACTGCCACCCTTTCCTGACTTGAAGCGGGAAAAACTCCCGCCGTTTCGTTGTTTGTCTTTCGAGAGGAGAAACGGGCAAGAACTCCGTTCCTGCTTCGCTCGAACCGATAACTCGACGCTGATTCGGACCATGGTCCGGAACACTCATCTTTGCCCTCACTTTTTTCACTGGCTTGCGCCTTTCGTTTGGGGTTATGTGCTGGTTAGAGCACGATACATCTGTGCTTGAAAAAGCGTATCACAGAATGATGTCAATGTCAATAGTTATACACAGCAAAAAACCGCCCTGTGAGGCGGTTTTTTGCTCTATCCGCGTTTGTCTGCGTGAAGTCCGCATCTGTCCGCGTAGCATACTATCCTTTATTCTGTTTCGTTCGCACGGCTCGCCGCTTGTGACGA
>MGEP01000046.1:1058-2364 GCA_001791425.1 Candidatus Uhrbacteria bacterium RIFCSPLOWO2_02_FULL_48_12 | reverse complement strand
CCGCGTGACGAAGTTCACTTGAAATGTTCCACGAGCAGCTTCCGCTACCCGTGCCTTGTTCAGGCATTTCCCATATGTCGCCATATGGCTTGGACTATATCATCATCCGTTCAGAAAAGATTGCTGCTTTCACAGGATGCCAAGATCCGATCATTGCTGCAAAATCTTTATGGCTTTTTCGGCTGATAAAGACCCGCCAATAATCGGCATCTACCCGCTTGCTTGGATTGTGGATTTTCCCACTTTCTATTCCAAGCTCTGCAAGTATGTTTTTGAGCATCTTGATCTTAGAGAGATTCTTTTGTACTAACTGAATGTAAAATTCATCGTTCGTTCGAGGAATTCCACCTTCAGCGTCAAAAAATCCTCTGATATAAGCTATCTTTTCCTCTCGTGTATGTAAGAAAGAAGGACTAAAGTCAAAATGCAGATTTTTACATACTGTTTCCAGTATATAGAAATCACGATTTCTGCCTTCCTTATACATCCACGAATGTACTCCAACGGAGAGCAACAAATTTCTTAACAAGCTAAGCCATTCCGGGTATTTTTGTCCGAAACGGATCCTCTTTTTCTTGTTAAGAGAAGCATCATGCATTGCACCATGTACATATGCGTACACTTCTTCTTCCCTGCTCATGTTGGCGAACGGAGATCGGCGTGTAGTCTCTGAGGGGTTATCCGCACATAAACGGAAACTTCCCTGCTGATTATCTGCACTCAAGATATTTTCACTCATTGCTATAATTTTACCATAGCAACCAGTAATCTGAGATACACAGGTTTTCCAGCATACAGCCAATTTTTTCAGATACAATTACTTGTATCTGGTCGCAACAAGTTTACGACTTGCTCCCTGTCATTGAGCTTACCTTAGGCCCGCACGAGGCGAGATTTCGGGTACTCCCAACTCCCTTGAGCTGACGGGCGGTGAGTACAAGACTTGAGAACGTATTCACCGCGGTTTGCTGACCCGCGATTACTAGCGATTCCAACTTCATGAGGTCGAGTTGCAGACCTCAATCTGAACTGGGGCTGCTTTTATAACGATTAGCTCAGGGTTGCCCCGTCGCAGACGCGTTGTAGCAGCCATTGTATTGCGTGTGTTGCCCAGGGTATCAGAGGGCCATGCGGACTTGGCGTCATCCTCACCTTCCTCCCCCCACCAAACCAACAAGGTTGGCAATATCGAATATCTAATTTCGAAATCCGAAAAATACAAAATATTCAATTAAGAAAACTAAAGAAAACAGATTGTTTTCTTATTTCTTTATTCGATATTTTTCGATATTCCAAGTCCTTCCGG
>MGEP01000046.1:0-1046 GCA_001791425.1 Candidatus Uhrbacteria bacterium RIFCSPLOWO2_02_FULL_48_12 | reverse complement strand
GCGGTCTCGCCTGACACATATAACAGGCAACGAGGGTTGCGTTCGTTACCCCACTTAAGGGAACAATTCCTTAACCTTCTAAATTTCTTAAGAAGCCAGACTATACCTTCACCCATTCCGATAATGCGTCGGAATTAGGGGCCAACATTTAGCAAGAATGTAAAATTCTTACTCCGATCTTTAATAGATCAAGTCGTTACAGGGTTTGGAAGTTTATACTTCATACTTGGAATAATATAGGGAGAAATAATGCGGCAAAAAATCATATGTGATTTCTTCCGTATTACTAATTTCCCGTTTTTACCAACAACAGTATCAAGATTAAACTGACGCAATAATGTATCTTGAAGAGTTTTTATGCTTTCACCTCTAAAACTCTCTGTGGAAATAACGATCTTTTTCCCAGTCCAACAACCATCATCCATATACCATACTGCAAGCGAGAGAGGGCTCAACAGTAAATTTTTTGGGAAAATTTTCTGTTTGCCTTCATAAAATATCGCCCGCCATGGTCGGAAAAATTGCCGGAGCTGGAGAAAAATCGCTTGATAACTCTTTCCACGATACCGATGAGTAATTTCTCTTGGTACTCCCGCATAACAAAGGGATTTTAATTCCGCGTGTTTCCAGTATACATACTCTCTTTGTTTAACGGAATGTTCTATACGAATTTTTCCCAATGGTGCAATATAGGCATCGCCTAATACGCCACCAATAAGAATATCTCGCTGTCTTGGAGACACCGAAAGAAAAACTCTTTTCCTCGCACGAAGCACCATTGGAACTTCCAAACTTCCCACGGGATTGCCCGTACAACCATGATTATATCATGATTATTTTGAGGGTTTCCCCGTTATGAGTTGGATTTTTCTTCCCGATTACTCGAGAAGGATTCGAATTAAGTTCAAATCACGAACTGACGACAGCCATGCAGCACCTGTCTAGGAGTCCTTGTGAGACGACCAATGTTTCCACTGGTCTTCACCTAGATTTCTAACCCTGGTAAGGTTCTTCGCTTACCATCGAATTAAACCACACAATCCACC
>MGEP01000045.1:9577-11407 GCA_001791425.1 Candidatus Uhrbacteria bacterium RIFCSPLOWO2_02_FULL_48_12 | reverse complement strand
ACGAGGGCCTAAAGGTGCGGGGCTGATCCATTGCCCGCCCTAGGCGGGTCATCCTTGGGCTGAAGCTATAGAGGCACCAACAACACCCCCGAATCTCTAACGGGGTAAACTCTACAATAAATTTTTTCACTCGTCCAACCGCTCGGGGTTAAGCATGAATTGCGTCGCCACGTTCTTGTCAATAACGCCTCGCTGATAAAGGTTAATGAACTCTTGATCCATGGGCATCATACCTTCGCTGGCGCCGGTTTGGATGGCTGTTTTAATCTGGGCGATTTTATTGTCGCGAATTAACGTCGCCACAGCCGGAGTGTTTATCAATATTTCCCGCACCGCTATGCGGCCGCCGTTTTTTCGCGGCACCAGGCGCTGGGAAATAATTCCCTTCATGGTCATGGAAACCTGCAAGCGCACCTGATTTTGCTGGTGGGGCGGAAAAATATCAATAATACGATCAATCGTCTGGGCAGCGCTGTAAGTGTGCAAGGTGGCCAAAACCAAGTGACCAGTTTCGGCAATGGTGATAGCCGCGCTAATGGTTTCTAAATCACGCATCTCGCCAACCATAATAATATTTGGGTCTTGACGGAGCACATGTTTCAGCCCTTCGGCAAATGAGAGCATGTCGGTGCCGAGCTGTCTCTGTTTGATAATGCTTCTCTTAGGATCAAAGATAAACTCAATAGGGTCTTCCAGGGTCACAATATGAGCCGCGCGTTCTTGGTTGATTAAATTTATCATAGCGGCCAGAGACGTTGATTTGCCGTGGCCAGTCGGACCAGTAATCAAGACCAGCCCCTGATCCATGCGCGCTAATTTATAAATAACTTCATTCATTTCCAGTTCTTCCATAGTTGGAATGCGCCCGGGAATGACGCGCGCCACCAAACCAATATTGTCTCTTTCCCAGTGAAGATTGGCGCGGAAACGCCCAACCTTTTCCACTTCATAAGCAAAATCAAGCTCTCGCTCGGCCATGAACCTGTTTTTCTGCGCTTCCGAAATCATGGGGTAGGCCGTGGCCTCCATGGTGCGTTCAGTCATTGGCCCATACTTATCCAAAGGGATAAGCTGACCGTCAACGCGAATGGTTGGAGGAAGACCAACGCACAGGTGCAGGTCAGAAGCGCCATGCTTCGTGGCCACTGTCAGTAATTCGTTGATGCCGCTAGTGTTCATACCCCCCACACTAGTCGAGTACTAAGCCCGAACGTTTTGTTAATTGCGTATTGAGGATCATCATAAAAGAGTTGTTAGACAAAGTATGTTAACTAGTAGTGGGGGCATACCCCCACACTAGTCAGGCGTCAAGCCAGAGTATTTTGATTGTTTGTTATTATTTAAATACATGGAAGAGTGTTCATCGTTGTGACTACATTTATTATCCAATCTTATACTACCATATCTAAACTAAACACGCTCGGCTAGTAGTGGGGGTAATTCTACCACGATTTCTTAACCAGCGCAGCCCGGGCGGCCGCCTCCTCCCCTTCCTGTTTGCTCGCCCCTGTGCCGGAGGCCACCAGCTCGTCGCCAAGATAAACCCCAATGGTAAATACTTTAGAATGATCAGGGCCTATTTCAGAGAGAACCCTATAGGTCGGCGTGATGCTCGCTTTTTCTTGGGCCGCTTCCTGAAAACTGCTCTTGGGGTCTAGGTGCAATTCATGCTCTAAAATATACGGCAGGCGCGAAATCACCAAACGGTTCACCAGTTCAGAGGCGGCCTCAATGCCTTGATCCAAATACAGCGCCCCTACCACGGCCTCAAAGGCATTGGCCAAAATATACTGCCGCGCTTTGGTGTTTACCTCTTTGGCCTCACCGCGG
>MGEP01000045.1:8395-9555 GCA_001791425.1 Candidatus Uhrbacteria bacterium RIFCSPLOWO2_02_FULL_48_12 | reverse complement strand
ATATGAACGGTGAACCAAGGCCTGCTCCAAAAGAGCTGGGTTTCTAAAAGTCACTCCCATAATGGATTCAAATTTTTTTAAATCAATCATAACGTTATTGGTCATTAAACTTTTGACTTATCTGGTTTTGATTTTTTAGGCGCAGGCGTTTGAGCCGAACCGCTCGCAGCTGTCTGAACAAGAACATCCTCTGTGGCGGAGGGCGGAGAAATATCTTTATAGATGGCTCCTAACACCCCGTTCACAAATCGTCCAGACGACTCGCCGCCAAATGTTTTGGCAAGCTCAATTGCTTCGTTGATAGCAACCTTGGCCGGCACCTCATTGCCAAAAATCAATTCAAAAACCCCGAGGCGCAAAACATTGCGATCAATAATGGTAATTTGCTCAATGGGCCACTCTGGCGCGTAACGTTCAATATAGTGATCAATCTCGGAGAGGTGCGTAAGTACCCCCACTATTAGCGACTGCACAAACCCTTGATCATCAAATTCCGGCGCGAATTCTTTAAGATTGCGCTCGGCCAAGGCGAGCAGTGCCTGCTCGTTACAATTAGTCGGATCAGTCGCCAAGGGGTGAGAAAAATCCCACTCATAGAGCGTCTGCATAGCCACGGTGCGGGAAAGATGGCGGTTGGACATGGTGATGAAATGTCAAATGTCAAAGCTCAAATATCCAATCAATGACCAAATGTTCAAATGTCAAAATTTTGGTCATTGAGTCATTGGGATTTTCCGCCAAAGACGGATCTGCCTCGGGCACGAGATTTGACATTGTCCGCCCGAGGCGGATCGGCCTTGGGTCGAGGATTTGGTCATTGGAATTTACCCCACTGTCTTATCCTTTTTCCGCAGTTTTGGCTTTCCTCTGGCGGCGCTGTAATCGCTTTAACCTTTTCATGGCCGCTGTGACAAGCACCACTCGGCCGCGATATGTTCCGCAATGAGGGCAGGCGGCATGCGGCAGAATCATTTTTTTGCATTTGGCGCAAGCGGTCAACTGCTGACGCTTCAAGGCAAAATGCGCGGCCCGGCGCCGTTTTGAAGCTTTGCTCCTCCTTTGTCCTGGCAGTCCCATAAATTTAAAGATTAAGAATTCCCGCCCGGGGCGGATCAGCTTTGAGCTGAAAAGAATTAGAAGTTTTGAGTTTTCCCGCCCGA
>MGEP01000045.1:7987-8287 GCA_001791425.1 Candidatus Uhrbacteria bacterium RIFCSPLOWO2_02_FULL_48_12 | reverse complement strand
TGGGCGGGGACTTTTGACTTTGCTTTGCATCTTACCCGACAATGGTAATTGAGGCAACCCCGTCAGTCTCTTCCTTGAATCGCATCAGGCGCACGCCTTGAGTCACCCGGCTCAAAACACTCACCGAATCATAAAGCAATCGGATGACCTGCCCGCTCGTTGAAATTAATATAATATCGTGAGCTTCTCCTTTTTGATGGCGCAAAACAGTCGCCCCCACAACCGTGCCTGTTTTTTTGCCGACATCCATGGTTTTCACTCCCGCGCCGCCGCGGCCCTGAACTTTGTATTGAGACAGCT
>MGEP01000045.1:7426-7950 GCA_001791425.1 Candidatus Uhrbacteria bacterium RIFCSPLOWO2_02_FULL_48_12 | reverse complement strand
CAATTCAAGATCTTTGATGTCGCCGCTACTGGTCGGCACCACGCTCAAACTCACAACTTCATCACCGCTCCTTAAACGAATCCCCCGAACACCGCTCGCCTCCCGACCCATTTCACGCACGCCCTTTTCTTTAAAGCGAATGGCCTGACCATTTTTGGTAATGACCATAATTTCGTCTTGGCCCGAAGAGAGCTTAACCCATTTCAGCGTATCGCCGGATTTTAAGCGCATGGCGATGAGGCCGGAGCGCCGGACATTAGCAAAATGTTCGTAACCTACTTTTTTCATCATTCCTCTGGTAGTGCCCATGACATAATATCGTCCCGCTTTTTTGCCGCCCACGGGCAAAACAGCGGTCACGCTCTCGCCTGGCGCCAATTGCAAAAAGTTCACAATGGCCTGACCTTTGGCCATGCGGGAACTGGCCGGCACTTCATAGGCCTTGAGCTGGAAGACGCGTCCGCGTGTGGTGAAGAATAACAGGTCGGCGTGGGTGGTCGTCACAAAAAAGTGTTCTACCGTAT
>MGEP01000045.1:4057-7409 GCA_001791425.1 Candidatus Uhrbacteria bacterium RIFCSPLOWO2_02_FULL_48_12 | reverse complement strand
GACCACTGTCGCTTCGTTGGGAATAAGATCTTCCTGCCTAAATTCGCCCACGGCTTCCGGCACAATGGTCGTGCGGCGCGGCATAGGGAAGCGCGCCCTGAGATCAAGGAGTTCAGATTTGATAACGCCCGAAATCTTTTTTGGCGAGGCCAGCAAAATTTCGAGCTCTTTAATAAGAGATAATTTTTCTTTCAACTCCTGCTCAATCTTCAAGCGCTCAAGATTGGCGAGCTGCTGGAGGCGCGTCTCTAAAATAGCCACGGCTTGCCGCTCGGTCAAAGAAAACTTTTTCATTAAATTAACCCGGGCTTCATCTTTATCGGCCGACTGTTTGATAGTTTTGATAACCGCGTCTATGTTGTCAACGGCAATTTTTAATCCCTTCAAAATATGAGCCCGCTCCTTGGCTCGGGTCAAATCATACTCGGTGCGTCGCCGCACCACCACTTGCCGATGCTTAATATATTCTTCCAGTACCATTTTTAAGGTGAGCACTCGCGGCTGAACGCCGTCAACCAAAGCGAGCATATTCACATGGAAAGTCTGCTGGAGCTCGGTTGATTTATAAAGCTGATTCAAAATCTTTTTTGGGTAGCTGTCTTTTTTCAAGTCAATGACGATGCGCACGCCTTCTCGGTCTGACTCATCGCGCAAATCCTTGATGCCCTCAATTTTTTTATCGCGAACAAGATCGGCAATATGGGTAATGAGGTCGGCCTTGTTAACCTGATAAGGAATGGCGGTCACTACGATCCGCCACTGACCGTGCTTGTCCTCTTCAATCGCCGCCACGCCGCGCATGACAACCGAACCCTTGCCCGTGCCATAGGCCTGATGAATTTCCTTTATATCATATATGACCGCGCCGGTTGGAAAATCAGGACCGGGAATAAATTTAACCAAATCTTCAGTGGTGGCGTCAGTGTTATCAATGAGATAGACTGTGGCGTCAATGATTTCTCCAAGATTGTGCGGGGGAATTGAGGTGGCCATACCAACAGCAATACCCATGGTGCCGTTAAGCAGCAGCCCGGGAAGTTTGCCCGGCAAAACGCGAGGTTCCTCGTGCGTGCCATCGTAATTGGGCACAAACGGCACTGTCTCTTTGTCTATATCTATTAAAAGTTCCTCGGACAGGGCGGAGAGTTTGGCTTCGGTATAACGCATGGCCGCGGCAGAATCGCCATCCATTGACCCAAAATTTCCCTGCCCGCTCACGAGCGGCCCGCGCAGAGAAAATTCTTGGGCCATGCGCACCATGGCATCGTACACAGCCACGTCTCCATGCGGATGATATTTGCCAAGCACCTCCCCAACCACGGTGGCTGATTTACGGAATTTAGCCGTGTACTTCAACCCAACTTGCCACATGGCATACAAGATGCGGCGCTGTACCGGCTTTAGGCCATCGCGGACATCAGGGAGAGCACGCGACACAATCACCGACATAGCATAATCCAAATACGACTCAGACATCTCCTCCACGATGCCGCGCGGCACGATGGCGCCAATTGTATCAACCGGTAAATTGTCTGGTTTAACTAATTTCATAAGATATTACAAAATTACTTAACCGCCGCGGGAGCTTTTTCTGATTCTTGGCCGCGAGTTCTCTCCTCTAACTTTCTTTTCAATAATTCAATTTCTCCGGCGTTGAGTTCGCTTGGGGGCGGGGAGCTCGGTTGTGATAAATTCGCACTGGCTGGCTGCTCGGCTTGTAATTTATCCAATGATCTGTTCACTTGCTGAAAAAGGTCTGTCAAACTATCCTCGGTTTGGCGCAGGGGCAAGGTATCATTGGAAACATTGGCTGGAACATTTAAAGAATAACGGAGCGTCCAGGCCCAGCCCGCGAAGATGACAACCATGCTTATGGTGACTCCCGTCCACATCGACAAACGTCGCTTATTATTACCTGATGCCTGACTCTGATTGGCTGACCAGGCGCCCGTTGGGGCAACCGGCGTTTCTCCAACAACATTAACATTTGAGAGCTGTAAATTTATTTTGGGCAAGCCGGCGCCTGATATTGATTGCGCAGGGGCGGTAACAGAAATATCAGCGGCTGGGGCAGTAGACGAAGTTGCTCTTGGCCAGGCGGCCACGACATCCTGCTCTTGACGGGGCGGCGCAACAATTCTCGCGCGTTTTTTGGCAACTGATCTGCCTCCCCGCTGAAGCGAGGGCACACTCCCGCGTCGGGAACGAGCCCGCTCTTTAGATTTCAAGGATGACGAGACGCGTTTCTTCATTGGGTAAATCCTTTTTTGTGATGGAGACCTTTGACTGTCGTTCGGGCGACTTAACGCCCATGGCTTGGCAAAATTTCTCAACTGGCTGAAGGTTGGGCGCGCCAGCTTGACGATAATGCATGGGGATAACCAAACGCGGCTCAATACCACTCACTACTTCGGCCGCTTCAGCTGGAGAGAGCACGGCCCCGCCGCCCACCGGCACAAAAAGCACATCAACATCTTCCAAAAAACCAGCCGCGGCCTCGTCTTTTTTATCTAAATTATCCAGATGCCCCAAACGCACCCCCTCAACCTCCAAACGATAAATTATTTGGGCTTTACTGCCAAAGGCCTGACCTTCTACGAAGATGCCCTTATTTTCAAACTCGCCCGGAGTTTGGATCACAAAAGGATCGTTCTTGAGAAATGCCAGTTCATGATCAGGATAAGGCCGCGGCAGTACCAAAATATCAGCGCTGGTCTTTGGCATTTTTAAGCCCGGACCGCTTACTGGATCAATGATAATGCTCGCTTGTTTTCCCTCAATTTTAAAACAATTCTGGCCGAGCCAGGTGATATTCATAAGGTATTATAATGTCGATTTATGCTATAAATTTAACACAAAAAAACGGGCTTGCCAAGCCCGTTTTGAACAAAAAAGAGGGGGCAGGATCCATTGATCCTCCCCCTCACAGCTACAGGCCTAACATGTGCGCACCGGCCGGCGACAACCGAAAATGGTACCGAATGAGCCCGCGGCTCTTTCGGAAAACCAGCTGATCGTCAACGGCCAATTGCTTCACTAATTCGCGCACAGAATGCTCGGTCTGATTGACAAGATATGGCTTACCGTTGATTGGCCGCGCCCGACCCTGAATCTTCACACATGCCCGACGCGAGCGCTTGCAGTAACAACAGTAGCACCATACTCTAGTCACACTGCTGGCTGATCGTTTTCTCATCGTCTTCCTCTCCTTCTACCTGCTTATACGCCAACTACTGAAACGATCAAACCAAAGTCCTACACTGATGGCGGACCGCGCTCCATACCCTCCTCCTTCACTATGCTGTGCCTATGAAAAGATTGCCTAACCCAACCCTAGACCAAAATCAAATAA
>MGEP01000045.1:285-4024 GCA_001791425.1 Candidatus Uhrbacteria bacterium RIFCSPLOWO2_02_FULL_48_12 | reverse complement strand
CGCCAAGCCATCATTCCTTGAACCATCCGTCTGCACCCGCTTTGCTGACCGCCGCCGAATTATTCAAGGTTTCTCTCGTGCCAAATTTCTCGACTTCCTTTAAACCAATTTGTGATAAGTGGCCGGATTATTATCGGCAAAAGGTTCTGTTTCTCAAAATAATCAGACTTTACCCAAAAAAATTCAAGATGGTTTTCTTGTGATAGGGGATTTACTTTTGTGTTTAATTTTGGAACCTCAACCTCAAATACATGATTGATTTCATAATGATGCAGGTTATCTTCAAACCATCTATTTTCAACAATTCCAAGATATTGCTTCACTTCTGCTTTCAGTCCCATTTCTTCCTCAATTTCCCTGCCTAACGCTTCCGCAAGCGTTTCTCCGACCTCATAATGGCCGCCCGGGAGAAAACAATAATCCTCTCCTTTTGTCCTAGCGACGAGAAGATAGTCGCCATCATGAATAACTGCCCGAACATGCAGATGAAATTTTTTTAGTTTTGGCTCAAATTGGATAATCTGAAAACCGTATTTTTCAACTTCTTCCGGTGGCCAAAAAGTTTGGCCCTTGGTTCTGAAAATATAAGTGGCAACCACTTCAACTTTTTTCCCAGTATATTCTTTTTTGTCTTTGTCCCATTCTTCCAAAACCAAGGTGTCGCCTTCGTTAATTTCAAAATCAGAGAGACGCAGCTCAAACATCTTTTTACCAGAAATTATTTTCTCAAAATACTCTCGCCAAACTTTTTTATGAATTACAGCCATGGTTTTGTAATTATTACCACTATAACCTCCGTTTTATTTCAAGCCAATCAGGGACAGGGGAAAAGGTGATAGATACCCAACCATCTATTTCTTCTTCCGTCACCTCATAATATTTCTGGTACGCCGTTTCCACACTGCCAAAAAGAGCCTTGGCCCAATCAAATCCCAATTTTGTCGCGATATTTTTTAACGATTGTTCATCAGGAGCTTCTATTTCAACAAATGTTGGAATCCACGGCCACGTATCTATGGTTATTTCCGCACCATACCATGTCCACTTTTCTCTTTTCGTTTCTTGATATGATTTCTGTCTGAAGCCGACAGCTTCTAAAAGCAAGCTTGCCGCGTCAAAATTGTTCACGGTAACGGTTATCTCCTTTGTTCCATAAAGAGTTCGGTCATTCAGCTGTTTATAGCTTAATGTTATTTTGTCACCCTCGTCCCGCACACGAATCCACCCGCCTATTTTTTTCAACCGGTCACCTTGATCGTCAAATGTTTTCCTCTTCATCATCCGCTCCTGATATTCTTGAATAGCTCCAATGTTGCGCAACCTGTCTCTTAATACAGCAGGGTTGATGTCCAAAAATTTTGCTTCAATTTCTGTTTCCATAATGCCCACACTGTTTGAGTTAACTTTTATATATGAGACCGCTCGGACTTCTTCAAAAAGCGGCTTGCGTTATGTTCCTTAAAATTTCCTAAATGCCGAGGGAGGGATTTGAACCCTCAAGCTCTTTCGAGCACCCCGCCCGGCGGGGTGTACTCTTGCCCAAGCCATTGCCTCCGAGAGGATTTGAACCTCTAACCCTTTCGGGACGTGGTCCTAAGCCACGCGCGTATGCCAGTTCCGCCACGGAGGCAGGGGCTTGAGCAACGCTGCCAGTTTCACCACCTCGGCCTGAAAGCCAAATGGATTTTACCCCCAAACAGTGATAAAATAAAGCGAGAGAATAACCAACATTATTTGTTGAAAGTATGGGGTGGTTAAGACGCTTGGGCGCCACGGCGCACCTTTTCTTGGGCAAGTTCACTCGCCTTGTCTTTTACGGCGCGCTCGGCTATATCGGCTGGTACTATTTAAAAAGCGCCAATATCACCGGCACGGCCATTGAATATGTCACCATTGAGCAAATTTTCAGCACGCTTGTCGGCGCCGGAATTTTAATCGTTGTCTTGTTCGCATTTTTTCATTTTCCCGAAGAAGCAAACCCCTTGGCTGAATACAGCACCTACAGAAGCATCTGGGGCAACCTCGGACTTTTGGTGATATTAATTGCTATGGTTGTTTACGGCTGGCTGATTTTTTATGATCACTTTGACCGGCCCATTTGGGAAAGAGTATATATCCTATTCAGCGAACAGTTCATTCGCATAAAACAATTTCTGGATAAAATATTTAAATAGCGGCGAGGGTATTCTGGAAGGTGCAGGGTAAACTACTTTTGATTCATGATAAGCGCGAGAATTATAAATATAAGTATCAATGCACCTAATTCCATAAAATCACTGATTTACTGATTCTGCCATCGAGGGGTTGGAATATCTAAAAAACAGATGAGCTATTGAGCAAGAATTTCAATAACATTGTCGCTGTCATAGACATTTTGGCCGACGCCATTTGGCCCGAATGAACCAACGGCTGTGATATTGCGCTTATTTTAAAAATATACTAATTTTAGACAGTTCTATGGATTTGAGCAATAACTGATTTACCGCTCGGTGTCTACTGCCCCTGCAATTTATGCCTTAATTTACTATAATTTCCTAATTAATATGAACAAATACGCGCGCCCTCGCCTTTCGCTTGCCTTACTGCCGGCCATTGTTGTCAGTTTTTTTGTTTCTCTGCCGATGCTGGCCGCCGTGCCTAATCACGTGGTAATTAGTGAGATTCAAATTGGCGGGATAACAGCGGCTGACGAATTTGTTGAGTTATACAATCCGACAAATTCCTCTGTAAATCTTGCGGGCTGGCGTTTGTCCAAACGAACAGCCAGCGGCAACCAAACCAATCTTTTAACTGCATTTCCCGACGTTAATTTACCCGCCGGCGGATATTTTTTAATCACTCATCCAACCGGCTATGCTGGCACTATCGCGGCTGATGCCAAATACTCAACTTCTGAGTCAATGGCCGCCAATAATACGGTTGTTCTTTTTTCTGACGCCGGCGCGACAATTGTTGATTTAGTGGGCATGGGCACGGCCAGCTCATTTGAGACTGCGGCCACGGCCACACCACCCAACGGCCAAAGCATTGAGAGACTGAAAGATGGAAATGGCATTATTGATACTGACAACAACGCCAGTGACTTTATTTTGGTGACAGCGCCCACGCCAATGAATTTAGCGAGTCAGCCGCCGGCGCAATCAACTCCTCCGGCGGATCAATCGCCGGCACCAACCCCGCCCAATGACACAACCTCTACGCCAGCAGAAACTTTGACTGCGCCATTGAGCCCGAGCGGGGGAAGTTTGCCGCTCGCTGTGCCCCATGACATTTTAATCAATGAATTTGTGTCTGACCCAAGTGACGAAGATGAAGAATGGATTGAACTTATTAACCGCACTGGCCGCACGATTGATTTAACCAGCTGGATTATTGAAGACGGCGCAGAACATGAGACTATTTTGAGCGGCAGTATTGCCGGAGTGATGCCGAACAATTTTTTTGTTGTCACAAAACCCAAGGGCAACCTCAACAATGCCGGCGATCGCATTATTTTGAAAACACAAAACGGACAAATTATTGATAGTGTGAGTTACGGCAACTGGGCTGACGGAAACATAGCTGACAACGCGCCGGCGGCAAATGATCCGGCCTCAACAGCCAGAAACGTTGATGGCTTGTCAACTGGCAACGCCCTCACAGACTTCACGATTACTCTCACGCCAACGCGCGGCGCGCCAAACATAATGACAACTGCCGCCTCAACCACGCCAACTGGCCCAGCCACTCTGCGGCTTTC